>CATJNN010000166.1 GCA_949742185.1 uncultured Clostridia bacterium
GGTGGATGTTGTTGAGAATCTTGCTATAGAGCGCGCAAAGGAAATATTCGGAGCGCAATACGCGAATGTGCAGCCGCATTCGGGAGCGCAGGCGAACATGGCGGTGTTTTTCGCGCTTTTGGAGCCGGGCGACACGGTGCTTTCCATGAATTTAGCGCACGGCGGACATTTAAGTCATGGCAGCCCTGTTAATATTTCAGGCAAATACTATAATATAGTTCCTTACGGTGTTTCTGAAGGTGAAAACGTTATTGATTACAACGAGGTGCGGCGTCTTGCGCTGGAGCACAAGCCGAAGCTTATTTTAGCGGGCGCAAGCGCATATCCGCGCACGATTGATTTTGAGAAATTCGGTGAGATAGCCAAAGAGGTCGGGGCGTATTTTATGGTCGATATGGCGCATATCGCAGGTCTTGTTGCGGCTGGTCTGCATCCAAATCCTGTGCCTTATGCGGACGTTGTCACAACAACTACGCACAAAACGCTCCGCGGACCGCGCGGAGGCCTGATTCTTTCAAATACTGAGGAAATGAATAAGGCTATTAACAAAGCTGTGTTCCCCGGAACGCAGGGCGGACCGCTGATGCATACTATCGCGGCAAAGGCTGTGTGCTTTAAAGAAGCTCTGTCGCTGGAGTTTAAGGCATATCAAACGCAGATTGTTAAAAACGCAAAAACGCTTGCTGACGCTCTTATGTCTGAGGGATTCAAGCTTGTTTCGGGAGGTACCGACAATCATCTTATGCTCGTAGACCTTACGCCGATGGACGTTACAGGTAAAGAGGCGGAAAGAATGCTCGATGATGTGTGCATAACGGCTAATAAAAATGCGATTCCGTTCGACACAAAAAGTCCGTTTATCACAAGCGGTTTGCGTATAGGCACTCCGGCTACAACAGCGCGCGGCTTTGTCGAAGAAGATATGATTGAAATTGCGAAGCTTATAAAAATGACCATAAGCGATTTCAATAAAAATGCGGATGAAGTTCGCACAAGAGTTAGCGCGCTTTGCAAGAAATACCCGCTTTACGAATAAAAATACGGCGCGCCGATATGTCGGCGCGTTTTTTAACTGCGTTTGCGGAGCAAACCGCAAAAATATAGAGGTACTCAATGCACCGATGAGTTTTCATTAAGTGCGTTTGCGAAGCAAACAGCAAAAACAATGAGAGGTTTGAAACTCCGAGTTGTTTTCATTGGAGGGAAATTATGAGAAAGATAATTTTAGCGGTAATATTTATTATTATGTCGTCATTGTGCGTTTCAGCGCAGGAACTAGACGTGCCGTTAAACGCGGAAAACGAAACGAGTATTACGCTTGGCAAAGGATATTATACCTTGACGGCGCAGTGCAGGAATAGCGATGAGGAAAATACAAGCTATTTATATGTCGTCTCAGACGGTAATACTACAAGCACGGTTATTCCTGTTATTAAAACGGAACAGGGCGGTTTGGTTACTGTTCGGGGGTTCTATACGTCGGGCGGAGAATGTACCGTCGGTATATATGCTGAAAATCCTGATGCGGTGCAGGCGTTTGATGTACAGGTGATTGAGGAGAATGACGCGCATAGTTTTTATACGGGGGGAGATATAACGCAGGTTTCGTATATCGAAAGTCTTGGCGGAGTATACAAAGATTATAGCGGAAATGCCGCAGATCCCATTAGGCTTCTTGCGGAAAACGGCGTGAGCATGGCTCGGATACGTCTTTCAAACAATCCGGGAAAGGGCAGGGGAGACGGTGTATATTATATGCCTGAGGGTTTCCAGAATTTAGACGATTGCCTTGCGCTTTCCCGAAGAGCTAAAGAAAACGGCATGGGAATACAGTTCACATTTAATTATTCGGACTATTGGTCAAACGGCAGCCGACAGATTATTCCGTCTGAATGGGTTGAAAAGATTAGAATTGATTTAGGCTATGATATAAAAGACGCGCTGTTTTTGAATAATATGACGACCGAACAGCGGACAGAAATAAAGAACGCACTGGCAAAAATTATTTATGAATATACTTTTGACGTTATGACTCGTCTTAAGGAACAGGATACGACGCCTGAGTATGTGTCTCTTGGCAATGAGATACGCGGCGGAATGTTGTTTCCGTTTGGAAACACTTATGACGCGAGCATGAATAAAGACCGTTTTGAGTTGGTATTCGGCGACAATAAGGACAATAAAAACGATATTAAGTGTCCAAAAGACTGGGACGGACTTGTTCAGTTTATAAACGCGGGATACGACGCGGTTAAGGCGGTTTGTCCGGAAACGCAGGTTATTATTCATTTGGACGACGGTTCAAAGGTTGATAAATTCGGATATTTCCTTGATGAGCTTGCAAACCGCGGCGCGAAATACGACGTTATAGGCGCGTCGTATTATCCTGCGTGGACAGGCAATACGGCGGCGCAGTGTCGGGATTTTTGCGACGAGATAACTGAAAAATATAATAAAGATATAATGATTATGGAAACGGGCTTTAACTGGAATCCGACGCGCAAGGACGGATACGGCGGTCAGCTTGTCGAATCCGACGCGTATAAAGATATTTATCCGCCGTCAAAGAACGGTCAGAAAAATTTTTTGGCTGAGCTGTTCAGCGAGCTGAAAAACGTTAAGAACGGCAGATGCGTTGGAGTTCTTTATTGGGATCCCTGCATGATACACGTTGAAGACGCGGACGGAAACAGTATGGCGGGCTGGGCGTACCGCGAAAGCGACGACGGTGTTGACCCGAATGTGGTGGAGAATACAACGCTTTTCGATTTTGACGGCAAGCCGCTTCCCGCGCTTGAGGTGTTTAAATATTCAGGGAAAAAAGAAGCCTCCGGTACAGTGATTATCGTGAAATATAATGAAGAAAACAGGCTTGCCGGAGCTGAGCTTCTATCGTATGATGAAGGAATAAAACGATTATCAGAGGACTATAGTATGAGAAAAAAGGTTAAAGCTTATTTATGGAGAGCAGGAGATCTTGTGACATTCGGAATATCAACTGGTGAATAAGTCAATATCAAAAAAAATAATTCGAGGCGTTGAGCCTCGAATTATTTTTTTGCGTTTTTAAAAAATTCAGAATTACACAAAATTACTAGTTTGTATTATCATTAAGCAAGGAATGCAGCTCTTTCATCTGTTTTTTTAGCTGCACAACCTCAGTTTTCATCATTTCCAGCATAATTTTAAGCTTTTGTAGTTCAATATCATCATTCGATGCGGCGGGCAAATGTTTTTCCGCATGCTTCGACGCTGGACGAGACCATTCGGATATACCGAACATGTTTATATCGCGGTCGGTATGGCTGCCGTAGCAGCATGACAGTGAACAGTCGATTAGCAGGTTGTAAAGCTGTACCTCGCGGTTTGCGCTGACAAAGCGCATAGGGCCGCTCCATGACGCGCCGTCGTCTGAGCTTGTCATGTATCGCACAAATCCGCCGCTTTGCCACATAAGCATAAGTTTATCTTCTGCTGTAATTAAAACAGGAGCGCTTGCATACGGGTCGCTGTACACATTTTTATCGCCGAACATTACGGATTCTTCGCTTATATATGTGATGCCGCGGTCGCAGACATACGGCTGCGCGCTGTTTTCGCGGATGGGTATAAACTGGTTGGGTTTGCCGTCGGAGAAATCCTGATATCCGAGAACGCCGTCGGAGTTGGAATAGTATATGCGCGTTCCATGGATTGTGAAACGGCTGTCCTTTAAAGAGTCTATTACCGCAGGCATTGCGTTTATGCCAAGAACAGAATGTATGAGTATGAGATTGTTCTGATGACGCGCGCTGCAAAAAAGCTGTATACGCCCTTGAGCTATACCGATTTTAAAAAACAGCGGTGTGACATCAGCTCGGTTTTTTGTTATTACGCATTTATGCCACGAGCCGTTTTTATAAAGAAGATATACAATTTCATGAGAGCTGTTGGTACATAAAATATGTATGCTGCCGCCGGAATCGACATGAACGCAGAAACCGTCTAAGCCTTCGGGATATATGCTTTCGGTATTTCTAAAGTTATTTGCAAGATATTTACGGCGGCATATTCCGCTGGAGTCGTTATAAAAGAAGTGATATACTTCTCCGTTTACTGAACATAGGTAATTAGTCATATTATGCACCTCTTAAAGAATATTTCATGGTCTGAATATGAAAAATAATGTGCGGAAAGCAATATTTTTCGTCTCAGTGCGCCAAATAAATTTTTAATGCTGACTAATTATTTTTATTATAAAATATATTAAAAGATGTATAAAACAAAAAAATATGAACATACTTATAAACGGACCTCACAAAACACATGAAATCGGCAGACGCTGGTTTCAGCTCCCTTATTACTTTTTCGTTCACGCGAAAACAAGACTGCTGTGCTAAGCAAAAGCTTAACATAACAGTCTTGTTTTGTCTTAACAAGAGTTTATTGTAGAAATAATTCTGGGAGTTGACCCTGAATTATTTTTGCCGTTGTTTCACAACTCACTTAAAATAAAACCTGCACATTTTAAAAATATGCAGGTTTAAATTTTGAGTTTTAAATTGGAATCTACCAATCAATTTTTCTAATCCATATTTTATCGCCTACGTTAAGCGGACAATCGACCGTAACGTCAATTTTATCTGCGGTTAAATCCTGAATGCTTGCGTTTCCGCGCCCTTTCATTACGTCGTTTTTATCAGTAACAATAATATATACCGTGCGCAGTGTGCTTTTACCGGCGTTGCTTCCGAGAGACGGCAGCGGGACATGGAATGTTGTGGAGGCTGCCGAGGTTGTCCAGAAGTCATGTTCCGGAGCGGGAGGCGACACGGTGCTGTCACTGTAGTGAATAGCAGCGTTTTTTATTGCGGATGGAAAAGCGCCGCTTACAGCGTTCCAGTCCGCCTGCGTACCCGCATAGTATACGTCTTTAACGGGGCTGGCATAAAATGCTTCGTTACTTATTGTTTTAATACCTTTTGGAAGATGCACGGTCTTTAAGCTTGAGCATGAGGTGAAAGCCTCGCCGTTAATTGACGTTACGTTAGCAGGTATCACTAAATTTGATATAGCGTCATTATTTTTAAAATTCCAGCTGTAATTACTTCCTATTGAGGTGAGAGAATTAGGAAAGTTTATTTTGGATGCGTTTGTAAACATGTAAAAGCCGCTTACGTCGGTTAATCCCTCCGAAAATGTGATTGTATCAACATAATCCGCAGAGGCTCCCCAACTAGTGTTTCCGCTGGGAACCGGCAAAGAAAAAATGCCGTCTGCAACGTCGGTTATAAGAGCGAAGCCTGCTCCGTTTCCATCCACTTTCAGTGTGCGCGCATTCATATTGATAGTCCATACTGCTGTTTGAGAACTTCCGGAAAAATTATCGCAGTTTCCCGAATATGATCCGTCCGCGTTTTGAATAGGATCGGCGTGAGAGATTGGCATGAAAGACGCCAATATAGCTAACGCCGCTAAAAATGACAAAAATGTTTTTTTCATAATATGTTCCTCCATTATAAGTATTTATATTAATTTTTATAAAAATCGGGTAAAAAATGTTGAGAAACATGTATTCTGTCTCCAACATTTAAAGGAGCTTTAACTTCAACATCTACTTTTCCTTCAGTTTTATCATGAAGTATTATCGAACCATGCCCCTTAATTTTACCGTCCGATGAATAAATATGAATATATATATAATTTATATA
>CATJNN010000167.1 GCA_949742185.1 uncultured Clostridia bacterium
TACTTAAATAAAAATAAATCGAGGCATGAGCCTCGATTTATTTTTATTGTTTGTCGTGCAGGTACATTGAAAAATACGGAAACGCGTTGCGCGTCTTCGTATTTTTTTGATTAGCTAAGCTATAAAAAACAGTAAAATAGTTTGAGGGTTGATGCCGTGAATCATTTTCATTAACTGCGTTGCGAAGCAACAGCAAAAATGCGTCGGCGTTCGATGCGCCGACGGATTTTCATTATCATACAGCTTTACCATAATTCCTTTGTCGGTTTCGTTTTCCCAAAAAACACTGAATTAAAGCATTGATACTCAGGGCAGTTTTTATCGGATTCATAATGAATATCAAAGCAAAATTTTTGATAGAAGTAATCGGTATAATTAAATTCTGGGTAAAATATTAAAATACCTCTTGACAAATTATACTATGCGTTATATAGTATTATAAGAAAGGAGGTATCTATATGGATACACAGCTAAAACGCGGATTACTTGACGTTTGTGTGCTGACGGCGATAAAAAAGGAGGATTCTTATGGCTATAAAATAATAAAAGATATTTTGCCTTATATTTCGATTTCAGAATCCACGCTATACCCTATATTAAAGCGAATGGAAAACGTTGGTTTTATATCGGTGTATACGGTTGAGCACAACAGCCGCCTGAGAAAATATTACAGCATAACGGAATCTGGAATAAATAAAATAAAGGAGTTTCTCGGTGAATGGGAAAGCGTTATGCAGGCGTATAGCTATATAAAGGAGGGATTTTATAATGAATAAAAATGAGTTTTTAAATAAGCTCAAAGCGGCTTTAGCTGTTTTGCCCGAGGAGGATATTCAGAAAACGGTTGACTATTATTCTGAAATAATAGACGACGCGGTTGAGGAGGGCGAAAGCGAACAAGATATTACGGAGCGGCGTGGAGATGTAAACGAAAGGGCGGATAAAATTAGAAAGGAAACGCCGGTACAGAAACTAAAAAGAAAATACGGATTAACAGCCGCCATTTTAATTACGGCAGGCTCGCCGATATGGATTGCGATAGCGGCTGCGTTATTAGCGATTGCTGCGGCTTTATACATAAGCGTTTGGGCGGTGATTGCTTCATTGTTTGCGGTGTTTGCCGCGGCTGCGCTTGGCGGAGCAGCGATGCTTGTAGTGTCTGTGCCTTTGCTGTTTGTCCGTCCGCTTGACGCTATGCTTTCGTTTGGAACAGCTCTGGTTTGTGCAGGATTATCGGTGTTTATGTTCTATTTGTCAGTATGGATTGCGGAGTTGGTTGTGCGTTTTACATGCTGGATATTTTCAAAAATAAGGAGGAGAAAGAAATGAAGGTGAATAAGATGTTATGTATAATTGCGGGAGCGGCTATCGCATTGGGAGCCGCCGCGTCCGGAGTTGCCATAGCTATGGGAGCGGGACGGGCGGATTCGGGTGAAAAGCAGACTCGGACTGCGGCGGCTGATATATCAAAGATAAATATAAAGGCAAATGCGGACGATATAATCATAGTTTCGGCTGATACAGATAAAATAAGTCTTACATATACAACCGGAAGAACAAAGCAGTATGATTTTCGAGTTGACGGAGAAACACTTTCTCTCATAAGCGTGCCGAGAAATCTTCTCAACTTTAAATGGTATGATTATGTCAGCTTTAACATAGGCGGCAATAAAAATAAAATAGAGATGACAGTTCCGAACGGCTTCAGCGCAGATTTTGTGCTTGAAAATGACTATGGAAGCATGAACGTTTCCGATGTGGGCGGAAGCATGAAGGCAGACAGCGACTGCGGCAGCGTAACAATAGAGCGGTGCGGGTTTTCAGATTTGAGCTGTGATACAGATTATGGCAAACTCACGCTTACAGAAGTGTCGGCGGGAGACGTCAGCGTGGACAGCGATTGCGGGGATGTAACCGTAGAAAAGTGTAGTTTTTCGGATTTTAGCTGCGACGCCGATTACGGCAAACTTAGTCTTACAGAAGTATCGGCCGGCAATATGAGAATAGACAGCGACTGCGGAGGTATTATGATGACTGATGTGACAAGTAATCTGAAAGCATACTGCAATTACGGAAACATAACATTAGACAGATTTTTTGGTGAAAATATAATTCTTGAAAATGATTGCGGCAATATATCAGGCACGATACTGGGCAAAAAAGAGGACTATACAATAGCGGCAAAAACTGACGCCGGAGAAAACAATCTTGAAAACAGAACGGGAGGAGTATATAATCTTAACGCGTCTGTAGACGCGGGCAGCATAGATATACGATTTTTAAAATAGCGGCGTTTGAAAATTCTTTGGTATGTATTTGATTGGTGTCATAAATAAATTTTTTGGACATATATTATAGCGTGTTCATAAATTACATATTCAGAAGATTTTTGAAAATAAAATCTA
>CATJNN010000168.1 GCA_949742185.1 uncultured Clostridia bacterium
GCCGACAACAATTAAATCATATTTTTTCATTTCTCCTCCATTATTCCTTTACTCTTTATATTTTAATGTATTACTATCACAATTTCAATATTTTTTCAACAAGAAATAAATACCATGATTAATCCAAATTATCTCTTCTAAGCGTCTCTACAGCCTCAAATATTATAAATCATGCATAATATTATCTCATTTTTTAACATGTTTTTTGGTTATTCTTTAATTATAGTTATATTTTACTACATTTCTATTGAAAATCTTATAATAAATACAACAATACTTGCACAAAAGATACCTTTAGTATATGTCCGCATCTAAACCGTAAAATTTCTGTCTTAACAAAAAAACAACTATAATCGACTAAGGCAACTTAATTATTGAAAATCTTACATATATTAATGGAAATAGTATAACAAACCAGATACCATTTATATCCAACTATTATTTTTTCAAACGCACACTACACGTCACCCACTTCTAAACAGCATAATAATAAAAAACACAAAAAAACAAAGCCCGCCGTATAAAAGACGCGCTTTGCCTATAATCCTTTTTAATGTTTCTGCCTGTATTCACTCGGTGTTACGCCCTGTATCTTCTTAAACACCCTGTTAAAATATGTAACGTTGTTATATCCGCATTCAAGAGCAATCTCAATAATCTGCGCGCTCGTGCCTGATAGAAACTGCTTTGCATGATGCACGCGCACTCTGTTCAGATATATATTAAATGTTTCGCCTGTCTGCTTTTTAAATAATCTCCCTACATATTTCGCATTCAGTCCATATCTATGAGCAATATCATCTATACTAATATCCTTATAGTAATTTGAGACAATATAATCAATCGCGGCGGATACTATTTCATGATAAGCCGAATCCTCCGCTTGCGGAGCTTTTGTTGATTCATATAAAAGCAAAATATATGAACCTATTGCCTGAGCAAGTTTCATATAAACGTCAAAATCCTTGCAAGACTGCATACACGGCAAAACCTCAAGCAAGCTATCCGCAGACTGCCTGAGCTTAGCCGCTGTTTTTTTGCTTTTTTCCGCAAGTTCTTCCATATCAGAGCAGAGCATACCGACGGATACTATGCAAAGCACACGTCCGTCCGATACTACAGGATAAACCACCTCGCCCACTCCAAACGCGCATTTTCCGCAAAATGGTTTCTTTTCATTTAACGCTTTATCCTTTGTTCTGTTTCTGCATCTTATGCACAGCTTCAGTCCGCTGTGCAGCAGCTTTGCCCGTCTGCAAAACTCAGACGAGTGGATTTTTCTCGTCGCGCTCACAAATAACATATCACGCTCGCTCATTCCCGACATATCAATCACGCATACCTGCGCGCGGCTTCCCTGCATAACAGCGCTTATAAAATCTTCTAATTTTAATAACATACCTATCTCTCCTTATTTTCTAATTATATACCAAATATATCTTTTGTGCAAGTATTATTATATTTTTTATAAGATTTTTTCTGCAATTATTATAAAATTAAAGAAAAACAAAGAAAGGAGAAAGATATTATGTATGATGTTATTGTTGCAGGCGGCGGCTTTTCAGGCGTGGCGGCGGCATGCAGCGCGGCACGCGAAGGACTTTCCGTTCTGCTAATAGAAAAACACGGTTTTCTGGGCGGCGCGGCATGCGGCTGTTATGTAAATCCGTTTATGCGTTATCACTTAACGCTCAATGGTGAGAACATCATGATTTCAGATGGTCTTTTTCGCAATATTCTCACTCGGCTTGACGAAAAAAACGCCATGATGAAAAATAGAAGAGGCTTTAATGAGGAACTCTTAAAGCTTGTATTTGACGAAATGACGGAGGAATATGGTATAACCGTTCTCTTCCACTCATACATAATTTCATCACGCGTTGAAAACTCGTTTGTTAAAAGCGTTACCGTTGCAAACAAGCTTGGCTGTACTGATTTTGAAGCGCATTATTTCATAGACGCAACAGGCGACGCGGACTTGTCAGTGCTTTCGGGCTGCAATTACCGTCTCGGGCGTGAGGCTGATAATCTGTGCCAGCCCATGACTCTTTGTTTCAGAATCGCAGGCGTAGACTATGACAAACTTACTCCAGAGGTATGGAAAAATGCAAATAACCTTTACTCAAAGTACCGCGACGAAGGAAAAATCAAAAACCCCCGCGAAGATATACTTCATTTCCCGCATGTCGCCGAAGGAGTTATACACCTAAATTCAACACGCATTATCAAGAAAAATCCGGTTGACACATTTGATGTAAGCGAAGCTGAAAGAATGGCAAGAAAACAGGAATACGAGCTTTATTCCTTCTTAAAAGAAAATGTGCCCGGATTTGAAAACAGTGTGCTTTTGGCTTCCGCACCGGAAATAGGCGTAAGAGAAAGCCGTATGATTGAGGGAGAATACACCCTTACAGAGAACGACCTCAAAAACTGCACAAAATTCGACGACGCCATTGCGGCCGGAAACTACGATATTGATATTCATAATCCCGAAGGAAGCGGGACAAGTCACTACTTCTTTAAAGACAATGAATATTACACAATTCCTTTCCGTTGTCTCCAGCCAAAGGGAATAAAAAATCTTCTTACTTCCGGAAGATGTATCTCTTCAACTCACGAGGCGCAGGCTTCGTATCGTATAATGCCTATTTGCTGTACGCTGGGAGAGGCCGCGGGCACGGCAATAGGCGTGTGCGCCGCGCAAAATGTGCCATGTTCGGAAGCGGATGTCGGTTTAATTCGTCAAAAACTTATATCTTACGGCGCATTTTTGGGGCAAAACAATTAGCAGCTTTTTGAGTTTACTTTATATAAATATAGGTAACTCAAGTCATAAAGGAGAAACTGTATGAAAAATTACGGATATTTCACATCTGACGATAAAGAATATATAATAACAGAAAAAAATCTTCCGAGAAATTGGGATCAATTCATATGGAATAAAACGTTTATGTGTAAAGTAAGCAACGACGGAAGCGGAACAAGTTTTTATAAACATCCTGACGGCATGAGAACTACTCTTTGCAGCGACAGACGCGTTATATATATAAAAGATAATGACAGCGGAGAGGTTATTATGCTTCCTGACGACGGAATTACCGCATATGGTATCGGATATGCAAGATTTGAAGCCGAAAAAAACAATCTGAGAACAGAATTCAGAATATCGGTTCCGCAAAATGCAGCTGCAGAAGGCTGGACAATAAATCTTGAAAATAAAAGCTCTTCAGCAAAGAACATTAGTATTTACACATATATAAATCCTGACCTTACAGGCTATTTCACTCCGTTTGGAGTGAAATGCTATAAAGTTGCCTTTAACGGCGTCAAAAACTTATTTACATATGAAAACGCGGACGCATATTGCCCAACCACACATTTTAACGGATATTTTTGCGCGGACACAAAAATTGACGGCTTTGAAACTGTCGGTGAAATGTTCTTCGGCGCAGGGCAAAACAGAAGTTTTATCAATCCGTACACGGTAAAAAACGACACATGCTCAAATATTTTATATCAGGGCGGCGGCGGAAACCATGGCGCTTCAGATATGATAAACGTAATGAAATTTAATATAAATCTTGCTGCAAACGAACAAAAACAAATTCAGATTCTTTGCGGAATTTATGAGGAAAACAACGAAATTGAGAATGCAATGCGGCAATATATGAATACCGGAGCCCTTGATACGGCGCTTGCACAATATATCAGCGATTTTGATAAAAAATCAGAGACCTACAGCATACAAACGCCGGATAAAACCTTTAACCGATTATATAACATATGGGGCAAATATAATTTAATGTTTACCGGACGCTGGACCAGAATATACAGCAGAGGCTTTCGAGATATTTTGCAGGACACCATGGCTCTATGCTCTTTAGATAAAGACCTTGCACGCGAAAATATCCTCACGGCAGCCGCCCATATATATAACAGCGGAAAATGCATAAGAGCATGGGACAATGTGTCAACCACGCTTTCCACAGAATTTTACGCCGACGGTCCCGTATGGCTCCCGATGGCTGTTAACGAATACATTAAAGAAACGGGAGACACTGAGATTTTAAAAGAAAAATGCCCGTATTATGATTTTGGCGCAGACTCTTTACTTGACCATATGCTAAAAGCCGTTAAATTTCTATACAACGACAAAGGCTCTCACGGACTGTCTCTGATTCACGACGGAGATTGGCTCGATTCTATGCACCTTGTGGGAACAAAAGGCAAGGGCGAGGGCGTTTGGCTAACCATCGCGCTGTATAAAGCTCTTAAAGATTTATCTGAACTGCTTGAATATTTAGGCGATTACAAAAACAAAAAAGAGATTGATTTAATGGCTGAAACCACAAAAGATACAGTTAATAAATACGGCTGGGACGGGAGATGGTTTCTTCAGGCATATAATGACGCAGGCAATAAAGTTGGCGGCAGCGAATGCGCGGAGGGAAAAATATATACAAATCCTCAATCATGGGCTGTCATGTCCGGAATCACAAGCCCCGAAAGAGAAAATCTATGCTTTGAAATCCTCGACAACGAGCTTGACAGCCGTTTTGGCTCTCGTATGCTCACCCCTCCTTATACGAAACAGGACAGTACACTCGGAACCACCACAGGCTTTGCTCCCGGCACTTTTGGCAACGGCTCCTCATACTGCCACGTATCGGCATTTAAAATTGTTGCAGACTGCAAGCGCGGAAGAGGAAATAAAGCATATGAAACAATGAACAAAATAATCCCCGGCGGTACCGCAGATTTAAATAATGAAATTTCCGACTGTCCCCCGTACGCTTTTACAAACGGCAGGGTCGCGCCCGAACATCCCTATCTTGCAGGAAGATGCTTAGGGCTATGGAATACCGCCACGGTTGCCTGGTGCTGGTTTGCTTTAAGCGAATATATGCTGGGAATAAGAAAAACCTTTGACGGACTGACCGTCAACCCTTGTATTCCGCAGGAGTGGGAGAAGTGCAGCGCCGTAAGATATTACCGCGGCGCAAAATATATCATAAGTATATATAATCCCAGCAAGAAACAAACCGGCGTAAATAAAATAACAGTTAACGGTAAGTTGCTAAGCGGAGATATTCTTCCATATGAAAAGGGCGGAGAATATGATGTGCAGGTTATTATGTAATGCTTATTATGAAAGCTGTAATATTAGATTTTTATGATTAGGAGGTATAATATGAAAGAATGGTTAAGGGACGCGGTATTTTATCAGATTTATCCGCAAAGCTTTAATGATACCAACGCCGATGGTATAGGAGATATACAAGGGATAATTCAAAAGCTTGATTATATTAAAAATACAGGATTTAACGCGATATGGATAAACCCCTGCTATACCTCGCCATTTACCGACGCCGGTTATGATGTAGAAGATTATTACACTATAGCGCCGAGATACGGCACAAATGAGGATATTAAAAATCTTTTTGCCCAAGCGCATGCAAAGGGTATACGAGTAATTCTTGACCTTGTTCCCGGACACACCTCCATAACCTGCAAATGGTTTCAGGAATCTCTTAAACCCGAGAAAAATGAATACAGCGGCAGATATATCTGGACAGATTACGTCTGGAAAGGCTGCGACGGCTATTCCGGTATAAGCGGATCAATGCGTGGGCTTTCAGACCGAAACGGAAGCTTTGGTGTGAATTACTATTCAACTCAGCCTGCATTAAACTATGGTTTTGCAAAAATCACAGAAAGCTGGCAGCAAAGCGTAGACTCTGAAGACGCCGTTTCAACATGCAATGCGATAATTGATATAATAAGGCACTGGCTTTCTTTAGGATGCGATGGTTTTCGTGTTGATATGGCTTTTTCTCTTGTAAAGGACGACGACGAACATCTAGAAACCATTAAATTATGGAAGCGCATTTTTAACGTTATTCGCCCCGAATTTCCTGACGCGGTTTTCGTGTCCGAATGGGGACAGCCCGACGAATCGCTTATTGCGGGATTTGATATGGATTTTCTTCTTCCGTTTGGCGATTCGCATTATATGGATTTATTCAGAACCGATAATCCATATTTTTCAAAAATGCCGGACGGCGACGCCCTGCCTTTCTTCACAAAATATATCGAAAACGTAAACATTACCAAAGGCAAGGGACTCATGTGTATACCCTCGGGCAACCACGATATTCCTAGAATTTCATATAAGCTTGACGACGAGGAAATGAAGCTTGCGTATGCATTTCTTATGTCAATGCCCGGAGCTCCTTTTATTTACTATGGCGACGAAATCGGGATGAAATATGTTGAAGGGTTAAAATCAGTCGAGGGAGCGTATAACAGAACCGGCTCCAGAACACCAATGCAGTGGGATAACAGTCTTAACAACGGTTTTTCCTCGTCAAGCCGTGATAAGTTATATATCCCTATAGATTCTGACGCAGACAAACCTACTGTTGAAAAACAAATTTCTGATAAATCTTCAATATATAACGAGTTAAAAAAGCTTATTTCTGTACGGCATTTGTATAAAGCGTTACAGGCAGACGCTGAGTTTGAGCTTGTACATCTTGAAAAATCAGCATCACCTCTCGTCTATAAGAGAGGCGGAAAAATACTGGTTGCGATAAATGTGTCAGATAAAGCCGCCAAATGTGAAATAAAAGAAAATCTCGGAAACGTCATCTATGAATTGGGCGGAAGCGCTGTATTAACAGACGACGTACTTAGTATTCCTGCCTGCTCTGCGTCATTTATTGAGATTATATAAAACTGCTTATACTACAAATATATACATAATGTAGAATAAAAAAGGCTGTAATTTTATAATAAAATTACAGTCTTTTTTATAAACAATTATTCTTTTAATATAATGCGTTCCTCCCAAATGAATTTTTGATGTTTTGAGCGAATATGATTCATTTTTATTAAAATATGCAGCAGTGAAATTTAATATCACCGCTAAAAAGTAAATCAAAATCATTTTATGTTTTTCTATATAGAAAAAAGACTGCAGTTTATATCAAAACTGCAGTCCTTATAAATCTTAAAAAGAAAAAGAGAAACGACCTAAATTCTAACACTTTAAGCCGTTCCTCCCGTTCTCAACCAAATCTCTTTCCCGATTAATTTTTTTGTATATTAATCAGTATATTCCTTTATTATTTAGCCTTAGTCTCAATTTCTTCCTTTATTTTTACCACAAATTCATCAATCGGCATGCTTCCTATATCTCCGTCTTTACGCGAACGCACGGAAACCGCGTTGTTTTCAATGTCCTTATCGCCGATAATCAGCATATACGGCACTTTCTCAAGCTGAGCCTCCCTTATCTTATAGCCAATTTTTTCAGAACGGTCGTCAATCTCAACGCGCACTATACCGCTGTCCGCCAAGGCTTGCTTCACCTTATTCACATAATCAAGATGACGGTCCGCAATAGGCATAAGCTTCACCTGCACCGGCGCCATCCAGCACGGAAGCGCGCCCGCGTATTTTTCAATCAGAAGCGCGAGCGTTCTCTCGTAACAGCCAATAGATGTGCGATGGATAATATACGGATTTTTCTTCGCGCCGTCCTTATCGACATACTCCATGCCAAACTTTTCAGCGAGCATCTGGTCAATCTGAATGGTTATGAGAGTATCCTCTTTCCCATGTACATTCTTAATCTGAATGTCCAGCTTCGGACCATAGAACGCCGCTTCGCCAATTCCTATTTTATACGGAATGTCAAGATGCTTTAAAATTCTTTCCATAGTTCCCTGAGCCTCGTCCCACTGCTCCTGCGTGCCTATATATTTTTCTCTGTCGTTCGGGTCCCACTGAGAAAAACGGAACGATACGTCCTCGTAAAGCCCCAAAATTTTCAGCATATCCGACGCAAGTTCCAGACATCCCTTAAACTCGTCTTCAAGCTGCTCAGGCGTACACATTAAATGACCCTCGGAAATTGTAAACTGACGCACGCGTATCAAGCCATGCATTTCACCAGACGCTTCGTTTCGGAACAAAGTCGACGTTTCGTTAAGACGCATCGGCAAATCGCGGTATGAGCGTCCGCGGTTTAAAAACGCCTGATACTGGAACGGACACGTCATCGGACGAAGCGCAAACACTTCTTTATCCGTCTCCTCGTCGCCCAGAACAAACATACCCTCTTTGTAGTGTCCCCAGTGCCCCGATAACTTATATAAATCGCTTTTCGCCATAAACGGTGTTTTCGTAAGCTGCCATCCGCGCTTCTGCTCCTCATCCTCAACCCATCTTTGCAGAACCTGCAAAACACGCGCGCCTTTCGGAAGCATAATCGGCAACCCTTGTCCGATTAAATCTGAGGTTGTAAAATACTCAAGCTCACGTCCCAGCTTGTTATGATCGCGTTTCTTTGCTTCTTCAAGATGCTCCAAATGCTCCTCAAGCTCCTGTTTCGTCTGAAACGCTGTTCCATATATGCGCTGAAGCATCTTGTTTTTCTCATTTCCGCGCCAATACGCGCCCGTTGCGCTGAGAAGCTTAAACGCCTTAACCTTGCTCGTATACTTTATATGCGGTCCCGCGCAAAGGTCTGTGAAATCGTCCTGCTTGTAGAACGAGATAACCTCGCCCTCCGGAAGCTCCGTTATAAGCTCGGTTTTATACGGCTCATCCTTCATAAGCTCCAAAGCCTCGTCTCTGGGAAGCTCAAAACGTTCAATTTTCAAGTTCTCTTTGGCAATCTTCTTCATCTCGGCTTCAATCTTTTCCAAATCCTCGGGCGTGAAAGTATGCTCGGTGTCAAAATCATAGTAAAATCCCGTGTCAATAGCTGGACCAATAGCCAGCTTCACGTCCGGAAAAAGTCTTTTCACCGCCTGCGCCATAACGTGAGACGCGGAGTGACGAAGCGTTTGCAGTTCATTCATTTCTTCCATTTTTATCTTCCTTTCTAAATAAAAAAATAATTTATTAGTATTAAAAAAATATTTAGCCAACGGCGGCGAAAAACAGCGTTGATTGTTCGTCTTTGCGCAGCAAAGCGTAATTTTCTCGCAACTTTCCTAAAAAACAAATAACACCCCTAAGGATTTCCCTTAGGGGTGCATAAAATACACGGTTCCACCCTAATTACAGCCCTTGGCTGTCACTCGTTTATTCCTTAACGCGGAAACACGGCGACGCTTACTCTAATTTCAGCGCGCGGCTCAGAAGTGGTATTCACCGCGCCATGCCAAAGGAATACTTCCAGCCCACGATATTCCCTCTCTCATTGACACAGCGGCGCAGCTACTGTCTTCGTCATTGCTTTTAATTTATTATACCGCAAAAATAATTTTTGTCAAGCTTTTTTTGGTTTTTTCGGTTTTGGAGCCGGAAGCTCGTTATACATAGCGTCAAATAAACCCCTCAAATCCTCGCCATCCTCTAAATTCTCTACCAATATCATCAGCTTCGCCCCTTCATACGGCAGCTCGTAAACCGCATTCGGAAAATGCTCCTGCGCGGATTTTGTAGGCTTAATCAAAAACCTATTATTATAAATACCGCCTATAACCTTTTGCTTATAATACACAACATATTCGCCCATCATTGCCCTGTACGAGACCTCGTCCGGCATATTTAGCTGCTCCATCACAAACTCAACATACGATTTATCGGTTGCCATATTAATTCCTCCCCTATTTTAACATCTTTTTTAAATATTTTCCCGTATACGAACCCTCAGTTTTTGCCACCTGCTCCGGCGTGCCCTTCGCTATAACTTTTCCGCCGCCGTCGCCGCCTTCAGGCCCTAAGTCTATAATATAATCCGCAGTCTTAATCATATCCAGATTATGCTCAATAACAACAACGCTGTTTCCGGTGTCAACCAGCTTTTGCAGAACGTCTACAAGCCTGTGTACGTCTGCAGTGTGAAGCCCTGTTGTCGGCTCGTCGAGAATATATATCGTTCTTCCCGTTTCACGTTTGCTCAGCTCTGTTGCGAGCTTCACGCGCTGCGCTTCCCCGCCCGAAAGAGTTGTGGAATTTTGCCCAAGCTTAATATAGCCCAAGCCCACCTCCTGAAGCGTTTGAAGCTTCCGTTTGATTTTTGATATATTTTCAAAAAATTCCGCCGCCTCGTCAACAGTCATTTCAAGCACATCATAAATATTTTTTCCTTTATAGTGCACGTCAAGAGTTTCTCTGTTATATCTTTTCCCTTTACACACCTCGCACGGCACAAACACATCCGACAAAAAATGCATCTCAATTTTCACAATCCCGTCGCCCGTGCACGCCTCGCATCTGCCGCCTTTAACGTTAAAACTGAAACGACCCGAATTATACCCCCGCATTTTCGCGTCGTTCGTTGACGCGAACACCTCGCGTATATCTCCGAAAACTCCTGTGTATGTCGCAGGATTTGACCGCGGCGTGCGCCCTATAGGCGACTGGTCTATATTAATAATCTTATCAAGCTGCTCTATCCCCTCAATCGCTTTATGCGCTCCTGCGTGAGTATGAGCGCGGTTTAAGTCATGAGCAAGCTTTTTATATAAAATTTCGTTAACTAAAGAGCTTTTTCCGGAACCCGACACTCCTGTAACGCAGGTAAACACCCCAAGCGGAACTTTCACGTTAACGCTTTTTAAATTATTTTCTCTGGCTCCTTTTATGGTCAGCCACGCCTCGGGCTTTCTTCGCTTTTCAGGCACCTCAATTTTTCTTTCTCCGCTCAGATACATACCCGTCAGCGACTCCGGAAACTTGCAAAGCTCGTCTGCCCTGCCCTCGGCAACCACCTTACCGCCGTGCACTCCAGCCCCTGGACCTATATCTATAACATAATCCGCCTCGCGCATAGTATCCTCGTCATGCTCCACTACGATAACGGTATTCCCCAAATCGCGCAGACGGCGAAGCGTCGCAATAAGCCTGTCGTTGTCGCGCTGATGAAGTCCTATGCTTGGCTCATCTAAAATATACAAAACGCCTGTAAGCCCCGAACCTATCTGCGTCGCAAGACGTATGCGCTGCGCCTCTCCTCCGGAAAGCGTACCCGACGAACGGGAAAGCGTGAGGTAATCCAGCCCCACGTTTATAAGAAAATTCAGTCTTGCCTTAATTTCCTTTAAAATTTGCGCTCCGATTATCATCTCACGGTCTGTGAGCTTCAGATTATCAAAAAATTTCGCTTCGTCGCGCACGCTCATTCGGCAAAGCTCGTTTATATTCAGTCCGCCGACAGTCACCGCCAGAACCTCGTCGTTAAGACGCGCCCCATGACACTCCCAACACTCTATAACATTAATATACTTTTCAATATCATGCTTCATAAAATCAGAATTTGTTTCATGATATCGCCGCTCAAGGTTTTTCACTACTCCCTCGAACGCGCTCATATATGTTCCGCTTCCATAGTTGCGGGTATACTCCATTTTAATTTTCTCACCATCGTTGCCGTATAAAATTATTTTTTTTATATTCTCCGGCAAATCCTTATACGGCGTGTTTATATCAAACTTATAGTGGTTCGCGAGAGCAACGTAATACATGTGCGCCATGCTGTCCTCAATATTCGGCGCCGCCCACCCGCTCGCATAAATGGCGCCCTCCAGAAGACTTTTATTTTCATCCGCAATTATTAAATCGGGGTCTATTTTAGAAAGACTCCCCAGTCCGTCGCAGAGAGGACACGCTCCATATGGATTATTAAACGAAAACAGACGCGGACTAAGCTCCTGCATACTCACGCCGCAGTCGTCGCAGGCGTAATTCTGGCTAAACTGCAAAATTTTCTCGCCGATAACCTCCACCATAACAATATCACCGGTGAGTGCAATCGCTGTTTCCAGCGAGTCTGTAAGACGTTTCACCACATCGGGACGAATAATCAGTCTGTCCACAACCACTTCAATACTGTGCTTCTTCGTTTTCGCAAGCGGTATATCCTCAGAAAGCTCAAACATCTCTCCGTCCACGCGCACGCGCACATATCCGCTTTTTTTCGCCTGCTCGAGTACTTTTTGATGCATTCCCTTTTTCTCTCGCACCACAGGAGCAAGCACTTGAATTCTTGTTCCCTCGTCAAGCTCCATAACTCTGTCCACAATCTGGTCGATAGACTGCTTGGAAATCTCCTTTCCGCATTTCGGACAATGCGGCACTCCGATACGCGCATATAAAAGACGCAGATAATCATATATCTCAGTTACCGTGCCGACAGTTGAACGCGGATTTTTAGACGTGGTTTTCTGGTCTATACTAATAGCCGGCGACAACCCCTCTATATAATCAACATCCGGCTTATCCAGCTGTCCCAGGAACTGCCGCGCATAGCTCGACAAAGACTCGACATACCGTCTCTGTCCCTCGGCGTAAATCGTGTCGAACGCCAGAGAGGACTTACCGGAACCCGAAAGTCCCGTTAGCACTACAAGCTTCTCGCGCGGAATCTCAATATCAATATTTTTCAGATTATGCTCCCGCGCTCCCTTTATCTTAATTGAGTCTATCATTTTTTCGTTCCTTTCTTACTGTAAATAAAATGCCCCCGTATTTTCATACCGTTCAAGTATGGCTTTTCGTTCATACATTTGCTTCTGCACTGCTTTTGCCACCATAGCCGCCGCATACATATCGGCTTCCTCGCACTGCTTATATACAACGGGCGAATTGCGTATCACACTGAGCAAGTCCATCGCGTTAAACATACCGGCGTCAACAAGCTCGCTATCACAGCCCAAAATCTTGCTGAGCTGCGCTTCAACAGACATAATCAGCTCCTCGTCAATTACCTCCGTACAGAAATACACGAAGTCGGCGCGGTTATTATGTTCCACAAAATACAGAGCGTTCACAAGTATATTTTTCAAAATCAAATCTACCGCTTTTTTAATCTTCTCGCCGCTCATCCTCTTCTTCTCCCTTTCTTCAACTTTGCTATTCTGTCGCGAAGCTGTGCGGCTTTCTCGAATTCCAGCTCCTCCGCCGCGGCTATCATTTCCGCGCGAAGCTGCTCTATAAGCGCCTCCGCATCCTCGCGGCTCACGAGCGTCTCATCCTCCTCAACCGCTTTCGTCGCTTCAATAGCGTCGCGTATATTCTTTTTAATGGTTTTCGGTACAATTCCGTGAGCCTCGTTATATTCAGACTGAATTTGTCTGCGCCTTTCAGTTTCATCAATCGCACGGCGCATAGATTTTGTTATATTATCCGCATACATTATAACCTCGCCCTCCGCGTTTCGAGCGGCGCGGCCTATCGTCTGAATAAGCGACATCTCGCTTCTCAAAAAACCCTCCTTGTCTGCGTCGAGAATTGCAACAAGCGACACCTCTGGCAAATCCAAGCCCTCGCGCAAAAGATTAATTCCGACAAGCACGTCAAATTCACCCATCCTGAGGTCCCTGATTATTTCTGTTCTTTGAATAGTTTTAATGTCAGAATGCATATAACGCACACGAATACCCGCGTCCGTTAAATAATCGGTTAAATCCTCTGCCATTCGTTTTGTAAGCGTTGTCACCAGCACGCGCGTATGCTCCGCCGCGCGCTTATTTATCTCGCCCACAAGATCGTCAATCTGGTGTTTAATCGGACGAATGCTTATCTTCGGGTCAAGCAGTCCCGTAGGACGGATAACCTGCTCGGCCGTTTGCTCTGAACGCTCTTTTTCATAGTCTGCAGGAGTCGCGCTTGTAAATATAACCTGATGAACGCGTTTTTCAAACTCCTCAAACGTAAGCGGACGATTATCGTATGCAGACGGCAGACGAAAACCGTATTTAACAAGCGTGTCCTTACGCGAACGGTCACCGTGATACATTGCCCGCACCTGTGGAACCGTAACGTGCGACTCGTCGATAATCATAAGATAATCGTCCGGAAAATAATCCAGAAGCGTATATGGCGCGCTGCCGGCAGGTCTGCCGCTTATATGCCGCGAATAGTTTTCAATCCCCTGACAAAAGCCAATCTCGCGCATCATTTCAATGTCGTAGCTTGTCCTCTGCTGAATACGCTGACACTCTATGAGCATGTTATTCTCGTTGAAATATGTCACACGGTCCGCCAGCTCCTCCTGTATATTTTTTATAGCGCTCTCCATCTTCTCTCTCGTCGTTGCATAGTGCGACGCCGGAAAAATAACAACATGCTTTCTCAATCCTATAATTTCGCCGGTTACCGCATTTATTTCGGATATTCTCTCAATTTCATCGCCGAAAAATTCCACGCGTATAGCGTTTTCGCTGTTATTTGACGGAAATATTTCCACCACGTCTCCGCGCACGCGGAATTTGTTTCTTGTGAATCCCACATCGTTCCTCTCGTATTGAATTTCCACCAGCTTTTGCAAAACCTCGTCTCTGTCGCGCTGCATACCGACTCGAAGCGACAGCATAAGTTTTTTATAATCCTCTGGATCTCCCAAACCGTATATACACGACACGCTGGCAACGACTATAACGTCGCTCCTCTCAAACAGAGCGGAAGTCGCGCTGTGCCGAAGCTTATCAATCTCTTCATTTATTGACGCGTCTTTCTCTATAAACGTATCTGTCTGCGGAATATACGCTTCAGGCTGATAATAATCGTAATACGACACAAAGTATTCAACAGCGTTATTCGGAAAAAATTCCTTAAACTCGCTGTATAGCTGCGCGGCAAGCGTTTTGTTATGCGCCAGCACAAGCGTTGGTTTATTCACCTCGGCTATTATGTTCGCCATGGTGAATGTTTTTCCCGAGCCTGTGACGCCGAGAAGAGTCTGCGCTCCGCGCCCGTCTTTAACTCCGCCCGCAAGCATATTAATAGCCTTTGGCTGGTCTCCCTGCGGCGTAAATTCAGAAACAAGTTCAAATTTATTCATAAAACAATATTCTCCATATTATACTGAATTTATTATTCTATTTTTACAGTATAACATACTTTTTTACTAAAATCAACATAAAAAGCGAATAAATGTTTGCGGCATAATATCTATAATTAATCTAAAAATATTGTTTTTTTATACAAGTTATAGTATAATTAAAATTAGTGTACATATAAGATATATACAAGGGGGTTTTTCTATGTGGACAAGAAGCGACATTAAAAAACAGGCGAAAGGCGCTCTAAGCGGCCGCTATTGGCGATGTGTGCTTATGGGGCTGATATTTATGGTAATCAGCAATCTTATATCTCTCATATGGTCGAAGCTTCAGCAGCTTATACAGCTTATCGCGCATCTGCCTGTATCACTGGATGAAATTCAAGCGGGAATAGTTATGAAAGGCATGAAAGCGTACATGAACGCTATTTTTTCACTCGCCGGCGACACTATGCCTGCCGAGGTAACCGACATGTTTAAAATGTACGAAGGCGTTGAAAGCGCGTATCCGTATATACCTATTCTGTTTGTTATAGCGGCTTTAACATGGACGGTTGTGTATACTTTTGCATATTCGCATTTTACCGTGGGCTACAACCGCTTTTTCATAAACGCCGCAAGCGGCAGCCAGAAAACATCCGATATAGGCTTTGCGTTTTCAAATGGATACGTTAATATCGCTAAAATTATGTTTGTATATTTGACAGTAACATTTATCGGCTTCTGCCTGTTTATCGTACCAGGAGTTATTCTAACCTACAAGCTTATATTCGTGCCGTATCTTCTTGCTGAAAATCCGCACATAAAGCTCTCCGACGCGTTCCACGCCAGCGCGCGGATGACAAAAGGAAATAAATTTAAAATTTTTATTCTTCAGCTTTCGTTTATAGGCTGGAAACTCCTGAGCGTACTTTGCATATGCGGCGTCGGAATGATTTTTCTCATGCCTTATATAAATGAAACTTTTGCTCAGCTTTACTTAACTCTTAAACCAAAGATGTATCAGCATGACTAAAGCATACCGGCACTGTGTATATACGCTTTGTTATTTTTATTCAGCGATAAAAAACAAAGCTTAAAATATGAATAAAATGTAAAAATTAGCACTCTGTCGCATTGAGTGCTAATTTTTTGTTGACAAATAACTCGCACGGTATTAATATATACTTATGAAAATTTTACAAAGGAGTGCTAAACATGGCAAAAGGTACAATTTCAGTACATTCGGAAAATTTGTTTCCGATTATAAAAAAATGGCTTTATTCCGATAAGGATATTTTTCTTCGCGAACTTGTGTCAAACGGCTGCGACGCGGTTACAAAGCTTAAAAAGCTTGCGGGCTTAGGTGAAGCGCAGGTTACCGACGCAGACTATAAGGTTGAAATTATATGCGACGCTGAAAACAAAAAACTTATAATCCGCGATAACGGCATAGGAATGACCGCAGACGAAATTGACAAATACATCACGCAGATTGCGTTTTCCGGCGCGGCGGATTTTCTTGAAAAATATAAGGACGAAGAAAATAAAGACGGACAGATAATCGGTCATTTCGGTCTCGGATTTTATTCGTCTTTCATGGTTTCAAGCCGAGTGGAGATTGATTCGCTGTCATATCAGAACGGCGCGAAAGCGGCAAAATGGACATGCGACGGAAGCATGGAATACGACTTGTCCGACGGAGAACGCACTGAGCGCGGCACAACGATTACTCTGTCAATAGCTGAGGACAGCGAGGAATTTTTAAACGAATACACCCTCCGCTCCACTCTGCGCAAATACTGCTCTTTCCTCCCCATTCCTGTTTATCTTACCGTCATAAAAAAAGAGGACGACGCCAAAGAAGACAACGCGGAAGAACAAACGCCCGAGGCTATTAACGACACTAATCCGTTATGGATAAAAAATCCTAAAGATTGTACCGATGAGGAATACAAAGACTTCTATAAAAAAGTGTTCCGCGATTTTAACGACCCGCTGTTCTGGATACATCTTAACGTCGATTATCCGTTTAATCTCAAAGGAATTTTATATTTCCCGAAAATCAATCACGACGTTGCAATGAACGAGGGCGAGATTAAGCTTTATAACAATCAGGTATTTGTTGCAGATAACGTTAAAGAGGTAATTCCAGAGTTTCTCATGCTTTTAAAAGGCGTTATAGATTGTCCCGACCTGCCTTTAAACGTATCCCGAAGCTTTTTGCAGAACGACGGCTACGTAAAAAAAATCGCAGCTCACATTACTAAAAAAGTCGCTGATAAGCTCAACGAAATTTACAAAAAAGAACCCGAAAACTATCACACATACTGGGATGACATCAATATTTTCATAAAATACGGCTGCATGCGCGACGAAAAATTCTATGAAAAGGTAAAAGATATTATAGTCTATAAGGATGTCGACGGTAAATATATCACTCTTTCGGAATATCTTAACGGCAAAGACGGCAAAGACGTATTCTATGTTTCCGATGAACAGCAGCAGGCTCAGTATATCCGTCTGTTTAAGGAACAAAACTTGAACGCGGTTCTTTTGCCTGCAATTATGGACACGCATTTTATATCGTTTGTCGAATCAAAAGAGGACGGCGTTAAATTTAAGAGAATCGACTCTGCTTTATCAGACGGCTTACAGGGCGGCGATAAATCAAACGCGGACGAAGATAAAAAACTTATTGACATTTTTAAAACCGCGCTTGGGAAGGACAATTTAAAAGTGGAGGCGCAGTCCCTTAAAAACGCCGATATTCCGTCCGTTGCGCTTTTGGGCGAGGAGTCGCGCCGAATGAAAGAAATATACCGCGCATACGGGCAGCAGATGGCGGGCATGGCAGATATGTTTCAGGAGGAGTACACCATAGTCCTGAACAAAAGCAACAGCCTCGTTCAAAAGCTTGATTCTCTTAACGGCGACGATAAAAAACTTGTGTGCGAGCAAATTTACGATTTAGCGATGATTAGTTTAAAACCGCTGGGCAGCGAGGAAATGGCAGAATTTATCAGCCGCAACACCAAACTTTTAAACCGTTTGTTTTAACATTTTTCCGATTATAAACATATAATATAAAAGCGTCTTTCTTCATAAACATATAACACTAAAAGCAGTCGGGCGGATAAGCATTTGCTTATCCGCCCTCTGTTCTGTGATATAAAAACAATTAGTCTATATATAA
>CATJNN010000169.1 GCA_949742185.1 uncultured Clostridia bacterium
AGAAAAAAAGCAGTGATTTAGATATTTAACGGACATATCTTTTTACTGATTTTTATAGTCCTTTATATCCAGGCGTGGGATTCAGGCGCCATTCATTAAAAAACGCTACAAGAACAGAGGATAAAAAGAACGTCGAAAACGTAAAGAGCATGGTGTTTATAAGGCTTTCTGGTGTTTTTTAATTCATCAAACGACGTAAAATCAGCTTGTACGGGAGAAAAAAATTCTACTGTTTTTTATAGAAACAATATTATGGCAGTATTATGGGCGAGGTGGTGTAATCGCTGTATGCAGGCTGAGAAGATATGTCGTCAAGGCACAGGCGGGCGGTGTCTGAAGCGAGCAGATCTTTTTCGAGTATGACGGAATTTGTGCGGAAGTCCGCCAGTTTTGTGATTATTGGCAAACAGCATTGTTTTTTTGATGAGGAAAGAATTTCTGCGCCTGTTTTTGTTAAGCCAAGCACCCTTATATATTCGGGCGGATGTTCAGACATACTGCTTGTCAGACCGAGAATACTGCTTGTAAGCACGCGGTCTATGCGCGAACGGGTGTAACGTTTGGATTTAACGGCTTCCGCAATCGCATTAAACGAAGAGTTCTGGCGGCAGGCGGAAATTATACGGTTTTCAAGACCTTCACTGACATCGTTTATTGTGCGGAGAAAATCTGCGCCGCCTGTTCGTACGGTGTGCAGAAGCAAACGAGATAAGTTTTCTTGTTTATATGGCGCGGCGCCGCGGTCAAGGTCGTTTTTTAATGATTTATATGAAGCGGCAGGCATGTATTTACGTGCGTCGGCGCCGCTTGCAAGCATGGCGCGTATTGACGATGCCGAAGCAATGGTTCCGCATGGAGCGGAGTCGTGATGCCCTGCAGAGTTGCGGGAGACGGTACGCGGCGTTATGCGGCTTTTGAGTTCAGAGAGAGCGCGGATATATTCGATTGCAAGAATATTATTTGGTTCCGAGAGAAGCGTAGGCAATATGGTTCCGGCGTATGCTTTTTGACGGGCAGACGGATAGCTCATGCCTTGTGATAGATATTCTGTAAGTCGCTTGGATATTTCAGGAGGTTCATTTGATATAAGATTTGCGGCGCGCGAAAGTTCCGTCAAATCGCCGCATTCTGAGCCAAAATAAAGAACATCGACTATGCCGAGCGCATTTAAAAGGTATATGCCGCCGTATGCGAATTTTTGCGCGGTGTTCACGCTGTATACCGCGGGAAGTTCTATAACAAGGTCTACTCCGGCGAAAAGCGCTGCGCGGGTACGCGCCCATTTTGAGCAGACGGCAACGTGTCCGCGCTGTGTGAAACTTCCGCTCATAACGCAAACCAGTGCGTCCGCATCTTTTTTTATTTCATTTATAATATATGCGTGCCCGTTGTGAAATGGATTAAATTCCGCAATTAATCCGGCTGTTTTCATATTTATCACCTCTTATTAACTGCGTTTGCGAAGCAAACAGCAAAAATGCGGAGGCACTCGATGTGCCGACGAATTTTCATTAACTGCGTTTGCGAAGCAACCGGCAAAAGTAAATTATATTTTAATATCCTAAAATATCGTTATTGAAAATAATTGTATCATATTTTTTAAAAATTGCATAGAAAAATATTGCAGACTTTTTGAAAGCCTTCCATATTTCCTATTGACTTAATATGAAATGCGGAGTAAAATATACTTAATTGGTAAAAATACATATTGGAGATGATGATGTGATTTATATGGATAATAACGCAACCACGGCGCTTCATGCAAAGGCGCTGGAGGCGATGCTTCCGTTTTTGACCGAGCATTACGGAAACGCGTCGTCTAAGTTTTATAAAACGGGCAGAGACGCGGAGCAGGCGTTGTATGCCGCAAGACAAAGCGTGGCAAATCAAATCGGAGCAAAGCCTAACGAGGTGTATTTTACAGGCTCAGGCTGCGAGGCGGATAACTGGGCGATAAAGGGGATTATCAGCGCGTTTGACGGAAGAAAAAAGCATATTATAACGTCTGAAATTGAACATCACGCAATATTGAATTCATGCGCGTATATGGAAAAGCACGGATGCGAGGTGACATATCTGCCGGTTGACGAATATGGCAGAGTAAATCCCGTTGATGTTGAGAAATCGCTTCGCGATGATACAGCGATTGTCAGCATAATGCTTGCCAATAATGAAATCGGCACAATTGAGCCAATAGCGGATATTGCGGAGATAGTACATTCGCACGGCGCGCTGATGCACACCGACGCGGTGCAGGCTATGGGGCATATGGCGGTTGATGTGCGGGAATTGGGCGTTGATCTTATGTCTATGTCGGCGCATAAATTCCACGGTCCAAAAGGCGTGGGTGCACTGTATATTAAAAACGGCGTGCGCATTGACAATTTCATACACGGCGGTGGTCAGGAACGCGGAAAGCGCGCAGCAACCGAAAATGTAGCGGGAATTGTCGGGATGGCGAAAGCTTTGGAAACAGCAAACGAAAAATTAGCAGAGAACTGCGCTCACATGAGACGGCTCAGGGACAAGCTGATTGACGGCGTTTTAGAGCGTATACCGTATACGCGTTTGAACGGAACAAGAAAAGAAAGGCTTTGCAACAATGCAAACTTTTCATTTAAGTATATAGAGGGCGAGTCGATACTTATGATGTTGGATATGAAAGGCGTTGCCGCGTCGAGCGGTAGCGCATGTGCGTCTGGCTCGCTCGACCCGTCGCATGTGCTTTTGGCAATAGGACTTCCGCATGAGATTGCGCACGGCTCTCTGCGGCTGAGTCTGAGTGCGGATACCACCGACGCGGAGGTGGACGAGGTTTTGGAGATATTACCGCCGATTGTTGAGAGATTAAGGGAGATGTCTCCGCTTTATGAAGAAGTGAAAAGAAAGGAGAATAAATAAAATGTATAGTGAAAAAGTTATGGAGCATTTTGCAAATCCGCAGAATGTAGGAGAAATTGAAAATGCGAATGCTGTTGGCGAGGTTGGGAACGTGCGCTGCGGCGATATTATGAAGATTTATATGGATATTGACGGCGATGTTATCAAAGACGTGAAATTCAAGACCTTCGGTTGCGGAGCGGCTATTGCTACAAGCTCGATGGCGACGGAGATGGTTAAAGGAAAGACAATTGAAGAGGCGCTAGAGTTGACGAACAAGGCAGTTATGGATGCACTTGGAGGTCTGCCGCCGGAGAAAATACACTGTTCGGTTTTGGCGGAGGAAGCTATACGCGCGGCAATTACAGATTATAAGAAGCGGCAAGTAGAAGAGGTTGAGGAATTTGAATACGACTGTTGTCAAAAAGAGAATTAATTAGCTTTGGTGTGATTTTTAATAAATAGATATTTATAGCTGAGTATATATTAGTTGCCTAAAAAAGACAATAGAATTTTGGTTAAAAATAACAACAAGTCGGCTTGACTTGCTGTTATTTTTGTGAGATAATCATAATGTTATATGTAAAAATTGTTTTTTTTATGTAAAATACTTGCAATGTTATTGGGCGTAGTATATAATCAAGCGGGAATTTATGACTAAGTGTTAATATTAAATAATAATTTTGTCGAAGCTGCATGATTTATGGTGAAAAGAGGTATGAGATGGGCAGGACGGCTTGCAAGCAAAAACGGCATGAGCTTCTTGTGCAGAAGCTTGATGTGAATCCGTTTTTGCGGGATGAGGACTTGGCGCGCGAGCTTAGCGTGAGCGTGGCAACTATTCGGTTTGACAGAGCCGAGCTTGGGATTAAGGAATATAGAGAGAGAATAAAAAATGTTGCAAGGAGCGGAATGGCGCAGGCGGCGCAGAAGCAGGAGCTTTTGGATATTCACCTTTTGCACGATGGAATAGCTGTTTTGCAGACTGATGTTTCAATGGCGTTTGAGGGCACGACGCTTATAAAAGGGCAGAGAATTTTCGCATTTGCGGAGGATTTGGCGGCAAGCGTTATAGACGCTAAAGGAGCGGTTGTTAAAGTTGCGAATATGAAGTATATATCGGAGGTGCATGCGGGCGATAAGCTTGTGGCAAAATCCGAGGTAAAACGGATTAAAGACAGAGAGTATCTTGTCTGGGTGAGAATAACAAGGAAAATGTCGGAGGTGTTCCGCGTGAAATTTAACCTTATAATACCGGACAACATTAAATAAAAGCTTGGAGGCTGTTATGAAGATTATTATAGATGTTATGGGCGGCGACCATGCGCCGGACGTTGGAATTGAAGCGGGAGCGCGTGCGGCGCGGGAACTGAATGTTGATGTTGTTTTGGTGGGCGACACGGGGGTTATTGAAAAAAAACTGAAAATGCTGGCGTACCCGAAGGAGCGCATTGAAATAGCGCATGCCGACGAGGTTATAACAAATTATGAGGAGCCGGCAAAGGCAGTGCGCCATAAGAAAAATGCGTCTGTTGTGGTTGCGGCCCGTATGCTAAGAGAGGGCAGGGGAGACGCTATGCTGTCCATGGGAAATACAGGAGCGCTTCTTTCGGCGGGGCTTTTGGTTGTCGGAAGAATAAGGGGTGTACACCGTCCGGCGATTGCAACGCTTCTCCCAACGAAAGAAGGACCTAAGCTTTTGCTGGACGCGGGAGCGAACACTAATTGCAAAAGTGAAAATCTTGTACAATTTGGCATAATGGGAAGCATATATATGAAACAGGCTTTGGGATATGATTCTCCGCGTGTTGGACTTATCAGCAACGGCGAGGAGGAGGGAAAAGGTGACAGTCTTGTTAAGGAAACATATCCGCTCATGAAGGAGCAGAGCTTTAATTATATAGGAAATGTTGAGGGCAGAGACGTTATGGAGGGCAACGCGGAGGTTTTCGTGTGCGACGGTTTTGTCGGAAACGTTATTCTTAAGACGATAGAGGGTATGGGCAGCGTTGTCGGAGGCATGGTTAAGGGGCTGTTTATGAAAAATATCGGCACGAAGGTAAGCGCGCTGCTTGTTTCTAAGGGATTGAAGGATTTCAAGAAAATGATGGATTACCGCGAATACGGCGGCGCGCCTCTTTTGGGGCTTCGCAGACCTGTAATTAAGGGGCATGGCTCGTCAGATGCGAAAGCTGTTTATTACGCTATAGTTCAAGCGAAAAAATTTGTTGAAACAAACGTTAATGCGGAAATAGAACGCGATATATCAAAGATGGAGGTAAAAAAGGATGATTAGAGCAAGAATTGCAGGCGTGGGGCACTGCGTACCCGAAAAGGTGTATGATAACGCATACATGGAAAGCATTGTTGAGACAAGCGACGAGTGGATAATGCAGAGAACAGGAGTCAAGGAAAGACATATCTCCGAGGACGGCGTATACACGACTGATTTGGCAACCGAGGCTGCTAAGGAAGCTATCGCGGATGCGGGCGTGACTGCGGAGGATATTGATTTGATTATTCTTGCGACCGTAACGCCGGATTATTTCACTCCCGCAGGGGCGTGCGTTGTGCAGAAGAATATCGGTGCGCATAATGCCGCCGCGTTTGATATAAACGCGGCATGTTCAGGGTTTGTGACCGCGCTCACGATTGCGAAGCAATTTATAGAAGCGGGAACGTATAAAAATATACTTATTATAGGCGCGGACGTACTTAGCAAGGCGACTGACTATAAGGACCGCGGAACCTGTATTTTGTTTGGCGACGCGGCGGGGGCGGCTGTGGTTACAGCAACTGAAAGCGAGAAAGGAATTATGTCTGCAACGCTTGGAGCAAACGGTGAAGACGGGCATAATATAACATGCCTTGCATACAGAAATGACGAGGACGAGGTTGAAAAGCGCGTGAGCCACAGAAAGGATACCATGTGGATGGCAGGAAGCGCGGTTATGAAGTTTGCCGTTAAAATAATGGCGGAAGCGGCGGACAAGGTTGTTTCAGACGCGGGTATCTCATGGGACGATGTTAATCTGCTTGTTCCGCACCAGGCGAATATAAGAATTGTGGACGGCGCTGTTAAGAGACTGAAGTTTGACCGCGACAAAGTTTTTGTGAACATTGAAAAATACGGGAATACTTCCGGAGCCTGCATACCTGTAGCTTTGTGCGAGGCAAAGCGCGACGGACGCCTTAAAAAAGGAGATAATGTTGTGCTTGTAGCAATGGGCGGCGGGCTGACATGGGGCGCGGCAGTGCTCGAGTGGTGAACCGGCGGCTAACTTATTTAAATCTTTTTGTCAAAACTGACATGACGGTATATTTATTACATAGCGTGTCAGCTTTAATAACAATATGTGAAAATTTTTTGCGTCCGTTAATAGATTAGTGATTTGCGGCGGTTGATCTGAAGCGGCGCTGATTATAAAATTTGCGCAAAATAAATTATGACTAATTTATTATTTAGAAAGGAAGATATTATGAACACAAGAGTTTGTGAGCTTTTAGGAATTGAATACCCTGTTATTCAGGGCGGCATGGCGTGGGTTGCGACGGCGGAGCTTGCGGCGGCGGTATCGAACGCAGGCGGACTGGGACTTATTGCTGCGGGAAACGCTCCGGCGGAGATTGTTCGGGAGCAGATTAAAAAGGCGCGCGCGCTTACTGATAAGCCGTTTGGAGTTAATGTTATGATGATGTCGCCGTATGCTGAAGAGGTTATGAATATGCTTGTTGAGGAGAAGCCGGCTGTTGTAGCGACGGGAGCAGGAAATCCAGCAAAGTATATTCCGGCTTTAAAAGAAGCGGGAGTTAAGGTTATTCCTGTTGTGGCGAGCGTTGCTGTTGCCGTTAAGATGGAAAGAAGCGGCGCGGACGCGGTTGTTGCTGAGGGAACCGAAGCGGGAGGTCATATAGGAGAGCTTACGACTATGGTGCTTGTGCCGCAGATTGCGGAGGCTGTCAGCATTCCCGTTATTGCCGCGGGAGGCATATCCGATTCGCGCGGAACGGCGGCGGCGTTTGCGCTCGGCGCAGAGGGTATACAGGTTGGAACGCGCTTTATATGCTCAGATGAATGTATAGCGCACGACAATTATAAGCAGGCTGTTATAAAAGCGAAAGACCGCGACGCGGTTGTTACGGGAAGAAGTACGGGAGCGCCTGTGCGCGCGCTGAAAAACAAGCTCACAAAGGAATACCAGCGGCTTGAAAAGGAAAACGCTCCGTTTGAGGAGATTGAAGCTTTAGGTATCGGCGGGCTTCGCAGAGCCTTTGAGGAGGGCGACGTTGAAATGGGTTCTTTAATGGCTGGGCAGTCGGCGGCCATGGTGCATGACATTAAACCGTGCGCGGAAATTGTTCGGGATTTGTTTAGCGGAGTTAATGATATTGTTGGAGAAATCAGCAGTAAGCTGAAATAGGAGGATACATAAAATGGGCAAGATAGCATTTTTATTTGCCGGTCAGGGAGCGCAGGCGGTTGGCATGGGCAAGGAGCTTGCGGAGAATTTTGCGGTTGCGGACAGAACGTTTGAGGAGGCTTCCGATGCGTTGGGCTTCGACGTTAAGGAAATGACTTGGAACGGCGACAGCGACACTCTGATGATTACTGAAAACACACAGCCGACTATTGTGACCATGAGTACCGCGGCGCTGCGCGTTTTAGAAGAAAAGGGCGTTAAGCCGGACGTTGTTGCGGGGCTTAGCCTTGGAGAGTACACTGCGCACATAGCTTCGGGCTCTCTCAAATTTGAGGATGCTGTGCGTCTTGTTAAAAAGCGCGGGAAATATATGCAGGAGGAGGTTCCTGTGGGCGTGGGAGCAATGGCGGCGATTATCGCGCTTACAAACGAGCAGGTTGCCGAGTGCTGCAAAAAAGCATCTGAGTACGGCGTGTGCGAGCCGGCAAATTTTAACTGCCCCGGGCAGGTGTCTGTGTCGGGCGAAGCAGAGGCTATAGACAAGTGCTGTGAGATTGCGAAAGAAATGGGCGCAAAGCGGGCGGTTAAGCTTGCAGTTTCAGGGCCGTTTCACTGCTCTATGCTTAAAGGCGCGGGCGAAAAGCTTGGCAGGGAGCTCGAAAATGTGTCGGTTTATGATATGAACATACCGGTCATAACAAACGTGACCGCCGACTATATTAAAAGTAAGGACGACATAAAGGGGCTTTTGGAAAAACAGGTCTCCTCATCAGTGCGCTGGGAGGACGGAATTCGCAGAATGATTGCAGACGGGGTCGATACCTTTATTGAGGTTGGGCCGGGAAAAGCGTTATCCGGTTTTATGCGCAAGATTGACAAGGAAATGAAAGTGTTTAATGTAGAGGATGTGGCGTCGCTAGAAAAGACGCTCGCAGGCTTGAACGAATAGGAGGGTTTAAATTATGCTGAAAGGGAAAACAGCGGTTATAACCGGTTCGGGACGGGGAATAGGAAAGGCTATAGCCCGCAGACTTGCAGGATTGGGCGCGAATATTGTTATTAACGATATACCGTCTTCGCCGGACGCGGATAACACTGCAAAGGAGATTGCGGCGGAGTTTGGCGTGGGGACGCTTGTGATTAAGGGCGACGTTCGCAGCGCTGACGACGTGCAGAATTTGATTGACGGTGCGCTGGCTGAATTCGGCACGATTGATGTGTTTGTAAACAACGCGGGTATTACGCGCGACGGACTGATGCTCCGCATGACGGAGGACGACTGGGATATGGTGCTTGACATCAATCTTAAAGGCGCGTTCCACTGCATTAAGGCGGTTTCGCGTCCTATGATGAAGCAGAAAAGCGGCTCGATTATAAATATGGCTTCAATCGTTGGAGTTATGGGTAATCCCGGACAGGCGAACTATGTTGCGTCAAAGGCGGGGCTTATAGGGCTTACCAAAACGACGGCGAAAGAGTTTGCTAAAAAGGGTATTCGCTGCAACGCGGTTGCGCCGGGATTTATTAAATCTGATATGACGGATAAGCTTTCAGATAAGGTTAAAGAACAGTATCTGTCGTCAATTCCGCTGGAGAGATTTGGTTCGGTTGACGATATTGCGGACGTAGTAGCGTTTTTAGCGTCGGACATGTCCAAATATGTTACCGGTCAGGTAATAAATGTTGACGGCGGACTTGTTATGTAATATAATATGCAGTACGATTTATCATTGAAAGGAGGTGACAGCAATGGAGGTATTTGATAAGGTAAAAGCGGTTGTAATTGATCAGCTGGGCGTTGACGACGATAAGGTTACAATGGAGGCGTCATTCGTGGATGATTTGGGCGCTGACTCTCTGGACATCGTTGAGCTTATTATGGGTCTTGAGACAGAGTTTGATCTTGAAATCCCTGATGAGGATGCTGAGAAAATTTCAACAGTAGGTGACGCGGTTAATTACATCGCAGGCAAGGAGAATTAATTCTCGCTGAGCATGGTTAAGACCTTGCGCCACCGTGAGGTCTGACCTTTTCTGATGATAGCAGGATAATCTGTTTATATATAAAAGGGATGGACGGTTTTGTGAAAGGAGTTAAATTACTGTTATGAAAAGAGTCGTAGTAACAGGTTTGGGAGCAATTACGCCGATAGGCAACACAGCGGCGGATTTCTGGCAGGCAATTAAAGACGGTAAATGCGGCATAACAAATGTGACGCGTTTTGACGCGAGCGGGTTAAAAACTCAGGTTGCCGGAGAGGTTAAGGATTTTGAACCGACAGATTTTATCGACCGCAAGGAAGCAAGAAAAATGGATCGCTATGCTCAGTTTGCGCTTGTGGCGGCGATTGAGGCGTTTAAAAGCTCAGGGATAGATATGGAAAAAGAGGATCCGTGGCGCGTGGGTGTTATAACCGGCTCTGGAATAGGCGGCATTGAAACTTTCCAGGAGCAGACTGAAATGATGATAAACCGCGGGGCGGGAAGAATAAGTCCGTTTTTTATTCCGATGATGATTGGAAATATGGGAGCGGCGCATATAGCCATGGCTGTTAAGGCGCAGGGTGTGAATTATAACACTGTTACGGCTTGTGCGTCAAGCACGCATGCGATTGGCGAAGCATTCAGACATATTCAGTACGGTACAAGCGACGTTATTATAGCCGGCGGAGCTGAAGCGGCAATTACGGATTTATCTTTTGCCGGATTTTGCAGCATGAAGGCTATGTCGACGAGAAACGACGACCCGCAGACAGCGTCGCGTCCTTTCGACCTTGACCGCGACGGATTTGTGCTAAGCGAGGGCGCGGGATTTATTGTCCTTGAAGAGCTTGAACATGCGAAAGCAAGAGGCGCGCATATCATATGCGAAATGGTCGGCTACGGCGCGACCGACGACGCATATCATATCACAAGCCCGATACCGGGCGGCGCGGGCGGTGCGAAAGCTATGGAATTTGCGCTTGCAGACGCCGGCGTTGAACCTAAGGAGGTAACATATATTAATGCGCACGGCACGTCTACAAAATATAACGACGAGTTTGAAACCCAGGCGATAAAGTCAGTGTTTGGCGACGCGGCAAAAAATGTTGCTGTAAGCTCGACAAAGTCAATGACCGGACATCTTCTCGGAGCAGCTGGTGGAGTTGAGGCTATTGTGTGCGCGAAGGCGATTGAAGACGGCTTTATTCCGGCAACGATAAATTATAAAACGCCGGATCCGGCATGCGACCTTGATATTGTTCCGAACGAGGGACGCGAACAGGCGGTTGACTGCGCCATGTCAAATTCCCTTGGCTTTGGAGGTCATAATGCAACTATAGTTATGAAAAAGTATGTAGATTAAAAATATATAGAGTATCTCCCTATTGGGAGATACTCTAATGTTATCTATATTGAGAATATGCATTTTTCTCAGCAATGCCGATGCTGAGAAAAGGGCATATGGAAAGGGAGTATCATGAAGGATTTTCAGGATAAGCTGGGTTATCATTTCAGCGATATTTCGCTTTTGGAAAATGCGCTGACTCATAGTTCATACGCAAACGAGCGGCGCATTGCGAATAATGAGCGGCTTGAGTTTCTAGGCGATTCGGTGCTCAGCATTATTGTGAGCGATTTTTTATATCTGCGTATGCCGAAGGTTAAGGAGGGCGTTTTAACGAAACTGCGCGCGTCGCTGGTGTGCGAGCAGTCGCTTGCGGAGCTTTCCAAAAAATTTTCGCTTTCCGAGTACATAAAGCTTGGAAAAGGCGAGGAGATTACGGGAGGACGGGGGCGCGCGTCAATAATAGCCGACGCGTTTGAGGCGGTGCTTGCGGCGATTTATCTTGACGGCGGTATGAACGCGGCGCATGTGTGGCTGTTGGATATTATGCATGATTCGCTTGAAAAAGCTATGAGCGGGGAGATTTATCAGGACTATAAAACCATGCTTCAGGAGGCTGTGCAGAAAGGCGATACAGGAAAAGTCACATATAATTTAATAAAAGAAAGCGGACCGGACCATATGAAGTCGTTTGAAGTATCAGCGCTGATTGACGGAAAAACAATATCAAAAGGCAAAGGCACCAGTAAAAAGGATGCGGAACAGGCGGCGGCGCATGCAGCTTTAGAACTTATAGGCGGTCAGAAAAATGAAGCATTATAATATACCTATATTTGTGCCGCATTTAGGCTGTCCGTTTGACTGTGTATTCTGCAATCAGCGGCATATTACCAGCGCGGACGATACGATTGACGGAAACGAGGTGCGGCGCATTGCAGACGAGTATTTGTCTACGCTGCCGCGGCATGACAGATTTATTGAAATCGGATTTTTCGGCGGTAGTTTTACAGGTATCGACCCGATACTGCGCGAGGAGCTTTTGGCTGCCGCGTATGAATATGTTAAGCGAGGCGATGTGCAGGGGATAAGGCTGTCAACTCGTCCTGATTATATTGATAAAGAGCGGCTTGATATGCTTGAGAAATACGGCGTGACAGCTGTGGAGCTTGGAGTGCAGTCGCTTGACGACGGGGTCTTGCTTGCGGCGGGACGCGGGCACACCAGCGAACAGGTATATGACGCGGTTCGGCTGATAAAAAAATATCCGTTTGCGCTTGGATTACAGATGATGACGGGGCTTCCTGCAGACACGCCGGAAAAAAGCATAGAAACGGCGCGGCGGATTATTGAACTTGATCCGCGTGACGTGCGGATTTATCCGACATTGGTGATACGCGACACATATCTTGAAACGCTTTGGCGTGATAAAAAATACAGTCCCCAGACGCTTGATGAAGCGGTATCGCTTTGCAGCAGGCTTGTGCCGATGTTTGAAAATGCGGGGATAAACGTTATCAGAGTCGCCCTTGCTGCAACGGAGGAGATTTCTCCGGACGGAGCGGTGGCTGCGGGACCATTTCATCAATCCTTTCGGGAGCTTGTTGATACTGAAATTTATTATGATAAAATAAACGTTCTTTTGAGCGGGGAGAAAAACATTGTTTTACGCGTTAATCCAAAGGATATATCCCGCGCTGCGGGTTATAGGAGAAAGAATATCAAAAGATGGAATGAATGCGGAATAAGTGTGAAAATTACGGGAGATGAGCGTCTGCCAAGAGGACAGGCGGAAACAGAGGTGATATGATTGTATTTAAAACGGCTTGAATTGCAGGGCTTTAAATCCTTTGCCGATAAAACGGTGCTTGAATTCGGGCAGGGAGTCACGGCGGTTGTCGGACCTAACGGTTCGGGAAAGAGCAATATTTCCGACGCGATACGTTGGGTGCTCGGCGAAATGAGCGCGAAACAGCTTCGCGGCGGGAGCATGCAGGACGTTATATTTTCGGGTACTCAGAAACGAAAGCAGGTAAATTATGCGGAGGTAAGTCTCGTGCTTGACAACTCTGACCATACGTTTGCCGTTGATTTTAATGAGGTTATCGTTACGCGCCGCGTATTTCGTTCGGGTGAAACGGCATATCAGATAAACCGTGCAAACTGCCGTCTGCGTGATATACACGAGCTTTTTATGGATACGGGACTCGGGCGCGACGGATATTCCATTATTGGACAGGGAAGCGTGTCGCAGATATTATCCACAAAGGCGGAGGACCGCCGCAGTATTTTTGAGGAAGCGGCAGGAATTGCAAAATATAAGCATCGCAAGGATGAAGCTCAGCATAAGCTTGCGAACGTGCAGGATAACCTTGTGCGCATTGAGGATAAAACGATAGAGCTTGGAAAGCGTGTGGAACCTCTCCGCAACCAATCGGAAAAAGCGAGGCGTTATATAGAGCTTTACGATGAATATAAACAGCTTGATATTTATATGGGTCTGAGAAAAATAGAGGTTTGTGAAGACGGCGTGGCGGAAAAAGAAAAGCAAGCGGTGAGCGTTGACGAAGAGCTTGCCGAAGTACAGGGAAAGCTTGGAGAGACGGAGCTCAGGCTATTTGAACTGGAGAAAGAAACGGAAAAGCATGACCGTCGGCTTGATGAGATAAACGCTCAGATTCGAGAACAGAATATGCGTAAATCTGATATTGACGGCGAAATCAAGCTTGCAAACAATGATATTTTGCATAATGGGGAGCAGCTCGGCAGAATTGCCAGTGAAATTGAAGAGATTGAAAAGAGCCGAGCGGAATGGAATAGTGAAATCGAGGAATTAGACAGGCAGATTAAAGAAAAGGAAAGAGAATACAGCGAGCTTGACGCGGCTGTAAGCGACAGCGAGGGTGCGGATGAGCTCCAAAAACAGCTTGATGAATGCGAAAGCGAACTTAACGATTTGAGAAGCAAAGCTTTTGAAATGAAAAATCAGGCTGTTGCAGATAAAGAAAAAAAGAATGGAACGGAAAGACTACGCGCAAGCTTTATAGAGCGCAGAGAAGCGGTGCAGATTCAGCTTGCAACTCATGGAGACGATTTAGAACAGACAAGCTGCGAAATTAATTCTTTAAGAGACGAAATATGCGACAAAAACGAGCGTTTGGAAAAAATACGCATAAGGGCGCAGAAGCAGGAGACCGTGCTGGCAGAGGCGGAAGCGGGGCTTGATAAATGTATAAAATCGCTCTCCGCAATGCGAAACGAATTTCAGATGAAGCAGTCGCGCAAGAGAATGCTTGAAGATATGGAAAACGCTTACGAAGGATATGCGCGAAGTGTAAAAACCGTGCTTACTGCTCCGAAGCTGAAGCGTCTGGCGATTTACGGCGCGCTTTCCGGACTTATACATGTTGAGAGCGAGTACGTTACGGCTATAGAAACTGCTCTCGGAGGCGCAATGCAGAATATCGTTGTTGAGAGCGAGGAGGACGCAAAGCAGGCAATTACGTTTTTGCGTGAGGAAAAGGCGGGACGCGCTACGTTTCTGCCGATAAGCGCGGTTAAAGGACGAAGACTGGAGCAGGAAAAAGACGCGGCTTTAATGACTGGCTTTGTCGGCATTGCCTGTGATTTGGTGCATTGCGACAAAAAATACGGGGGTATAGTGGATAGTCTTTTGGGACGCGTTGCTGTGTTTGACACTATTGATAATGCAATCGCGGCAAGCAAACGCTTTAATTATCGGTTTAAAATAGTTACGCTGGTGGGGGACGTTATGAATCCCGGAGGCTCGATGTCCGGCGGCAGCGCAGGAAGAAGCGCGGGATTTTTATCGCGCGCGAATGATATTGAAGCTTTAGGCAGAGAAATGGCGCGTCTGTCGGCGGAAATACGCCAAAAGGAAAAAGAAAAGGAAACGCTTGAACAGGACAGGAGCAACGCGGGGAAGCAGCTTGAATCGTACCGTCCGCTGATACGCGAATATGAAGACGAGCTTTTGAGACTTGGAGGAAAACAGGAGCATTTGCAGAATTCTTTGTCGGAAAGCGGTGTGACTGAAAAGTCGCTTCGGGAGGAATTAAATGAGCTGGAAGCGCAGCTTGCCGAAACAGGCGATATAATAGCAGAGCTTATAAATTCTATTAGGCGCGGAGAGGAAAGCTCGCGCGAAGCCGAGGAACAGACGAAAAATTTGCAGGAGCGTTATGATAAGCTTATTAAAGAGCGCGAGGAAAGGCAGAAAGCAAATACCGACCGTATCGTCAATATGCGCGGTCTTCGTCAGCAGATAAACGCGGTGAACGATAAAATCAGTGAACGCCGCAGATGGATAGAGTCAGGCTTGGAGCAGATTGCCGGTAAAAACTTTGAGATTGAAGCTGTTAAGCTTAAAACTGAGGAGCTTGAGAGTAAAATATCTGAGTGTACATCGCAAATTGATGAGATTAATGTAGAGGAACAGAAGCTTCAGGCGTATACGGAGGCTGTGCGCGAAGAAAAGCGGAAGATAGTTGAAAAGCAAAGGGATATACGCAGTTCAGATAAAGGACTGAGCGACCGTCGCATGCAGCTTACAGAAGAAAAGATGCGTATTGAGAAAAGAATAGAGAGCTTGAACACGCAAAAAGCGGCTATTATAGACCGTTTCTGGGATAAATATGAGATAACCTACACTGCCGCTACTGAAATGGAGATTAATGTTGCAGAGCAGGTGAGAAATGAGAAATATCTTGGGGAACTGAACGGCAAAATAAAAGCTCTCGGGCACGTTAATATGGACGCTATTGAGGAGTATGTGGCAGTTAAAGAGGAATTTGAGTTCTTATCGGAGCAAAAAAGCGACCTTGAGAAATCGCGCGTAAATCTTAATGATATTATATCGTCAATGGACGAGTTAATGAAAGACAATTTTTCTGCGCAGTTCAAAATTATCAACGAAAGCTTCAGCAGCGTTTTCAAAGAACTGTTTGGCGGCGGACGCGCAAAGCTTTATTTGTCCGAGCCGGATAACGTTCTTGAAAGCGGAATTGAAATAGAGGTTCAGCTCCCGGGGAAAAGTCTTCAGAATATCAGTCTTTATTCCGGCGGAGAAAAATCGTTTATTGCCATAGCATTATTGTTTGCAATATTAAACGTTAAACCGACGCCGTTCTGTATTCTTGACGAGATAGACGCGGCGCTGGATGATGTGAATGTGTCAAGGTTTGCGACGTATTTAAAGCATTTTCTTGAACAGACGCAGTTTATAGTTATCACTCACCGCCGCGGCACAATGGAAGCGGCAAATCTTATGTATGGTGTGACTATGCAGGAAAAGGGCGTGTCGAAGCTTTTGTCGCTTGAGATTGACGATGTTGACGATAGCATGGTGAGATAGAGAAATCGGAGGAAATTATGGGGTTATTTGACAAGCTAAAGCAGAGCCTCGGAAAAACGCGCGAAGCTTTTTCCGAACAGGTAAACCAAGTGTTTAAAGCGTTTGTGGCTGTTGACGAGGAGCTTTTTGAAAGCCTTGAGGAAGCGCTTATTATGGCCGATGTAGGAGTGGAAACATCTGTGTATATAATTGAGGAACTTCGCGGCCGAGTGAAAACAAAGCATATAAAAGACGGCGAGGAGGTTAAGGAAGAACTTAAAGCAGTCATAGCGGACATTCTTGCCGAGCAGGACTATGCCGCTCATACGGACGCTTCTCCGTCGGTTGTGCTTGTTATAGGTGTGAACGGCGTGGGAAAAACTACAAGTATAGGAAAGCTTGCGGCGTACTACAAAAGGCAGGGTAAAAATGTGTTGCTTGCGGCGGCGGACACATTCCGCGCGGCGGCTATCGACCAGCTTGACATATGGGCGAAGCGCACGAATTGCGATATAATTAAGCATGAGGAAAACAGCGACCCTGCGGCAGTGGTGTTTGACGCATGCCGAGCGGCGTCGGCGCGCGGTACGGATATTCTAATATGCGACACTGCAGGCAGACTGCACAATAAAAAGAATCTGATGGCGGAACTTGCTAAGATTTCCCGAGTTATTGAACGGGAACTTCCGGATGCGCCTCGCGAAATTTTGTTGGTACTTGACGCTACTACGGGACAGAACGCCGTGAGTCAGGCAAAGCTGTTTTCCGAAGCGGCGGACATTACCGGTATTGTTCTCACAAAGCTGGACGGAACCGCAAAAGGCGGAATTGTGATTGCTATTTCAAAAGAGCAGCATATACCGGTTAAGTTTATAGGCGTTGGAGAGGGCGTCGACGATTTGCAGGAGTTTTCGCCTGAGGATTTCGCAAAGGCTATATTTGAGGAAGGCGAAGGATAACGGGATTTTAAAGGAGGCGGCATGATGAAGCGTAAACCTGTGAGGATTATTGTGCTTGCGCTGGCTGCGGCGTTTGTGCTTGCGGGGATAGTGTTTTTAAGATGCTACTACGGATACATTCAGTATCTGGAGATTGGATATCGCTACGGGCAGGTTTATATAACAAAGCTTCTTGCGCAGACGGCGTTTCAGTGCATGAGCCTTGCCGCGGTGTTTGCCGTTTTTGCGGCGAACGCGCTTGTACTGCGTTCTGTTGCGCTTGCTGAAAACAACGATTTAAAGATTATAAAAAGCAAGCGTCTATTGCTTTTGTTAGTGTTTATAGTCTCGTTTATTGCCAGCAGGATTGTAAGCGAAAAACTATATGAGACTTTTCTGACTTTTCGTAATGTAACGTGGTTTGGAGAGACTGACCCGATTTTCGGTTGGGATTTGGGTTATTATATATTTACGCGTCCGTTTTTTATTGCGCTTGTTGAGGCAGCAAAAGGACTTCTTTTGTTTAATATAGCAGCCGTTTTGCTTATATATGTGTTGCTTCAGCTTCGCGGCGGAACAGGAGAGCTTAAAAAGCTTTTTAAAAATAAAGGCGTGTTCACTCATTGTTTTGTGAATTTAATGTTGTTTGTGATACTTACGGCACTTGCGTATAAGTTTAATATTGAGTCGCTTTTATACAGCTCGTTTTCGTCAGTGACAGGAGCGGGCGCGGCGGATATGAACGTTTGGTATTTATATTATAAAATTGCGCCGTTTTTATTGATTGTTATTGTTCCTGCTTCAATATATTTTCTTATGAAGTCAAAGCATAAGCCTGCTGCGGCATCGCTTGCCGTTTTTCCGGCGGTGTGGATTGCCGCGGTGATATGCGCGGTTGTTTATCAGACAGTTTTTATCGACACAAACGAGCTGACAAGAGAGAATCGTTATTTGTCATATCATATAAATATGACCCGCAAAGCGTATGGGCTGGATAAAATCAGTGAGGAGCCTTATGAAATAAAAAATGATTTAACAGTGAAAGATTTATCTTTATACAGCGAGACGCTTGAAAATGCTCCCCTGACGTCCGAGGAGACAATTTTGCAGAATATAGCTGCTCAGCAAAGCCAAGGCGATTATGAAAGCTTTACAAATGCCGATATAGGGGTGTACAGCTTTGACGGAGAGCGCATACCTGTCGCTATTGCAGCGCGTGAGCCGGATAGCGGTGCGATTTCAAAAAGCGCAGACGCATATGCGAATGCGGCTTTTAAGTATACGCACGGTATGGGAATAGCCATGGCGCAGATGAATAAATTTGACAGCAAGGGCAACGCTGCGCTTCGCATAAAGGATACGCCGCCGATTTCTGATTTTGGTATGACGCAGGTGTCTGAGCCGCGTATTTATTATGGAGAAACAACGGATGTTACGGCGTTTGTGCGCACGGGATATATAGAGTACGACTATGAAAATAATCAAAACGGCGGAAGTTATGCTTATTCCGGTTTCGGAGGTATACAAATGACGCTTTTGAATCGCGCCGCAATGGCTGTTGGCGGGGGAGGTGTGCGTCAACTTTTTTCACAGCATATCGCTTCAGACAGCCGTGCGCTCGTTAACCGCAATATTATAGAGCGTGTGAGTATGGTTGCGCCGTTTTTCATGTATGACGGCGACCCGTATCTTGTACTGACCGACGATGGACAGATGAAGTGGATAGTCGACGCATACGCTGTTACTGACCAGTATCCCTATTCTGAGAGGATGGGCGGCATTAATTATATACGCTCCTGCGCCAAGGTTGTGGTTGACGCATACAGCGGAAGCGTTGATTTTTATGCTGTCGATGCGGAAAATCCATTTGTGCAGACGTATTCAAAGATGTATCCTGATTTATTTTCGCGCGAGGAGATGCCTTCGGATATAAAGTCACATCTGCGGTATCCAAGGGATTTGTTTACGATACAGGCGCAGATGTATCAGAAATATCATGTGACGGATACTGGCGAATTTTATAATGCTACTCGCGAATGGGAGACGGCTAAAACCAAAACGCTGCTTACGCCTTATTATGCAATGCTTCAAACTGAAAACGGCGCGCGTATGAGTCTTGTGAACGTATATACTACGCGGCGGGCGGGCGGCGTATGCGCATTGCTTTCAGCCGGTTCAGACGAGGATAATTACGGGGAGATAACTGCTAACATAATATATGAAAGCGACGATAACAGCGCGTATAGTCCGGCGCAGGCAGAAAATATTATGAACAGCGACGGCGCTGCCGAGGCTATAAAGGAATTGTCTCAGAACGGAGCGACGGTAATACGCGGAGCGGTTATGATTGTGCCTGTAAAAAACACGCTTGTTTATGCGCAGACGGTGTATACTTCTGCGGAGGCGGACGGAAAATCCCCCAGATATAGGGGCGTTGCGGCGGCGTATAACGGGCGTTCGGCATTCGGCGCAACACTGAACGAGGCTTTGCGGCGTATGCTGGCAGACGGAAAGAAAAATGAAAACATATATGCGGGCGCGAAAACAGACGATCCGGGGAACGAAGCGGATTTGCCGCTTGTTAACAGAGCTGTGGAGATTTATAAGCGCGTTCAAGAATATAGCAGAGCGGGCGACTGGGAAAACTACGGTAAGGCGATGAAAGAATTTGACGATGTAATGAGTATGCTTGACGCTCAGATAAGCATAGAGGGATTTATAGGACCAGTTATTGATAATGATTAAGAGAGACGCGGTCAACTGCAATTTTGAAAGACAAAACGGCAGTTGACCGCATTTTTTGATAATTGCGTTTGTGGAACAAACAGCAAAAATCCTGAGACGCTTGATGCGCCGATGGATTTTCTTGAATTGCGTATGATGAGCAGACAACAAAATAAATTGTTTTTTTATAAATTACTTGCATATTGTGCCGCTCAGGTATATAATATGCAGGTAATTTATAAGAGAGAAGAGTGCGTATATTTGAGAATAATGAGCAGAAAGGGAATAGTTCGCATGTCAGGAACGCGGATTATTGCGCTTGGATTTATTGCAATTATTTTATTCGGAGCAATATTGCTTTCTTTGCCGTGTGCGTCGAGAGGAGAGGGAGGAGTTCCTTTTATTGACGCTTTGTTCACAGCCACGACCTCCACATGCGTGACGGGACTTGTGGTTTATGACACTTTTTCCGCATGGACGCTGTTCGGACAGCTTGTTATACTGATTTTGATACAAGTTGGCGGATTGGGATTTATGTCGCTCGCAACATTGTTTTCTATGGTTATCAACCGGCGTATAGGTTTTAGAGAGAGAATGCTTTTGAGCGAAGCTATAAGTCTTTCGTCTGTTTCAGGTGTTGTGCGTATGACAAGAAGCGTTATTATATGCACAATATGCTTTGAGGGAATAGGCGCTGCGCTTCTGGCAACAAGATTTATTCCTGAGTTTGGCTGGTGCGAGGGAATATATAACGCTGTTTTCCATTCGGTGTCGGCGTTTTGCAATGCCGGTATTGACCTTATGGGCAAAAAGGGAGCTTTTTCTTCGCTCACGTCATATTCGGGGGATTTTATTGTAAACGCCACAATAGCTTCGCTGATTGTTATAGGCGGACTGGGATTTATGGTGTGGGAGGACTTATATCGGTATCGTCAGCGGCGAAAACTTCGTCTGCATACGAAGCTTGTGCTTTTAATATCCGCGGCGCTTATCATAGGCGGCGCGCTAATGATTTTTATATTTGAAAACGACAATCCCGCAACGCTAGGACGTATGCCGCTCTGGCAAAAATGTATGGCGTCGCTGTTTCAGTCGATAACAACCCGAACGGCGGGTTTTAACACTGTGCCGCTTGATAAAATGGCAAACCCGAGTATACTTATAATGATAGCGCTGATGCTGATAGGCGGTTCGCCCGGATCGACGGCGGGCGGCATAAAAACCACAACAGTGGGAATGTTGTTTATAACAGCGGTTGCAGTACTCCGCGGGTCTCCGCAGGTGCATGTGTTCGGCAGACGCATAGACGCGACTCAGATTATGCGCGCGCTTGCTATAACAACATTGTCTATATGTATAATAGCGCTTGGCGGCGCCGTGCTTTTGTGCGATTCTATTCCGTTTAAGGAAGCGATTTACGAGGCGGTGTCCGCGTTTGGAACGGTAGGACTCACGCTTGGCGCAACTGACGGGCTTGGCACGTTTTCTAAAATGTCGGTTATAATTATGATGTATTTTGGCAGGATAGGCGTTTTAACGGCTCTTATGGCTATAACAAAACGTCAGCACACATATGAGCAGCAGATTTCATATCCTGTAGAAACCATTATGTTTTAAATATTCGGAGGCTGAAAATGAGTAAAAAAAGTTATCTTATACTTGGTGCGGGGCGTTTTGGAACAAGTATAGCGGAAACGCTTGACCATTTAGGTCAGGAGGTTTGCGTTATTGACAAAAACGCGGACATTATTCAGAATATTGCGGAAAACGTGACGCACGCTATTGTAGGCGACGCATGTGAGGAAGGGGTTTTGCGTTCTATAGGCGCGCAGAATTTTGACGTGGCTGTGGTTGCTCTGAGTCACGATATGCAGGCGAGCATACTGATAACGGTGCTTTTAAAAGAAATGGGGGTGTCTAGGGTTTTATCGCGAGCCGTAGATCCTATTCATACAAAGATTTTGCAGAAAGTTGGAGCGGACGAGGTATTAATGCCAGAGATGCAGATGGCGGAGAGACTTGCATACCGCCTGACATCGCGCAGACGCTTAAATGATTTGGAGCTTTCGGCGAAGGTTAGCGTTGTGCGTATAGAATGCCCGCCAAAGTGGGTGGGCAAGGACCCGGTAACGCTTAATCTGCGGCAGAAATACGGAATTAACGTTGTTGCTGTTGAGCGGCACGGCGAGGTTAATATCGCGTTTTCAGGAGAATATAAATTTGAAAAGAACGATATTCTTGTAGTTTTAGGAAAGAATGAGAATATAGAGGCATTGGCAAAATGATAACAGAGATTGTATCAAAATCAAATAAGACGTATAAATATTTGAAATCATTGTTGATAAAAAAATGCCGTGCGGCAGAGGGCGTTTTCACTGTTGAGGGAGAGAAATCTGTGCATGACGCGCTGGCGGCGGGATGTGTGAAAAGTGTTGCGGCGTCTGAAAGCTTTTATCAGAGTAAGAGCTTTGACTATGGAGATTGTGATGTATTCGTAGTTTCCGACGCGCTTTTTCCCCAGCTTTGCGACACTAAAACGCCGCAGGGGATTTTGGCGGTGTGCGGAGTTAAGGAGGGAAGACCTGAGGATATTGCTCACGGCAGATATGTGTACTGCGACAGCGTGTCCGACCCCGGAAATATCGGAACAATTATACGGACCGCTGACGCGGCGGGCTTTGACGGAGTGCTTTTATCGGAGGGATGCGCTGATTTATACAGCCCCAAAACCGTCAGGGCGAGCATGGGTTCGTTTTTTCATGTGCGGCTTATGAGCGGGCTTAACGTATCGCAGCTTAAAGCTCTTGCGGATAATGAGTTTAAGATTGTCTGCGGAGTTTTGCACCACGACAGCGTAGATTACCGCGAGGCTGATTTAAGCGGCAATTTGATTATAGTTATTGGCAATGAGGCGAACGGCGTGTCAGAAGAAGCTTTTGAGCTTTGCGGCGAACGAATTACGATACCGATGATGGGCGGAGCGGAATCGCTTAATGCTGCAGTTGCCGCCGCGCTGTTGATGTATGAAGCGTTGCGCAGGGAATAAAATTACACTAATTAAGAAGAAAAAAATTGACATTTTTAAATTTTTATATTATTGTAAATAAAGAAACTTTTTTCATAGTATATTTTGCTATATAAAATTATGGTTATGAATAAGATTTAGGGGTGGAAGGCTGAATGGATAACGGTCTTTATTGGGTATGGCTAACGACTCGCTCGGGATTTACAAGCGATAAGATAACGGCTATCCTTGATTATTTTGAGGACGCCAAGGAGATATATGAGGCCGATAAAGCTGCGTACAGCGGAATATATGGGCTGACCCAGACAGAGCTTTGCGAGCTTGAGGATAAAAATCTGGACGGCGCTGAAAAAATACTGCGCCGTACGGCAGAAGCGGGAGCGCGTATTTTGACGTACGACGATATAAATTATCCCGATATGCTTAGAAGAATTCCGTCGCCGCCGTATGTGCTTTATGTAAAGGGCGAGATTATGGACTGGGACAGAATTCTGGGTATCGGCGTTGTTGGAACGCGCCGCTGCACCGACTACGGCAGAATGGCGGCGGAGAATATATGCTCGGGACTGGCGCGCGCGGGCGTTACCGTTATAAGCGGAATGGCGCGGGGGATAGACAGCCTTGCGGCAGTTTGCGCGCTGAAACAAGGAAATAAGACAATAGCAGTGCTTGGAACCGGCATAGACGTTGTGTATCCGCCTGAAAACGGAGCGCTTATGCAGAAGATAGCTGAAAACGGCGCTGTGATAACGGAATATCCTCCGGGAGCGAGGGCTTTGCCGCATCATTTTCCTGAGCGTAACCGTATAATAAGCGGACTTGCGAGAGGCACTCTTGTTATTGAAGCGCCAATGAAAAGCGGTTCGTTGATAACCGCAAATCTTGCCATTGAAACAGGAAAGGATTTGTTTGCAGTTCCAGGAGACATAAACCGCGCAAATTCAGCGGGCTGCAATATGCTCATAACCCGCGGCGCAAAGCTTGTGACAAAGGCGGACGATTTGCTGGAGGAGTATGTGTATGAACTTCAGAGAATTCAGCGGAACGTTTTGCCGGATACATGCAAAGAGCCCGATGTTCAGGTTTATACCGTGCCGAATGAGGCGCGCGTCGGCGACGCTTCGCATGCGAGGATTAATAACGTTCAGCAGATATCGGCAGAGGACAAACGTTTTTCAGAATTAAACGCAGAGGAAAAGAAAATAATATCAATATTGATAAAAGGAAACAGCGGCGCAGACGAGATTTCAAGACAGCTTGAAAAGCCTATGAGCGAGCTTAATTCTATGCTTGTGGTGCTTGAAATGAAAGGCTTTATAGGTAAGCTTCCGGGTAATAATTTCAAATTGAACATATAGGGGGAAAAGTATGGGAAAGAAAAAGCTTTTGATTGTGGAGTCGCCTGCAAAGGCGGGAACTATAAAAAAATATCTCGGTAAGGATTTTACTGTTGAAGCTTCTATGGGGCATATCATCGACCTGCCAAAAAGTCAGCTCGGCGTTGACGTTGACCATGACTTTGAACCGAGATATATAACAATACGCGGAAAAGGTCCGCTTCTTGCAAAGCTAAAAAAGCAGGCAAAGGACGCCGACGCGGTGTATCTTGCAACCGACCCGGACCGAGAGGGCGAAGCTATAAGCTGGCATTTGGCTCACGCGTTCGGTATTGATGAAAACAAGCCGTGTCGTGTGACGTTTAATGAGATAACAAAAACGGCGGTTAAAAACGCAATAAAAGAGCCGCGCAGTATAGATATGGATTTGGTGAACGCCCAGCAGGCAAGGCGCGTGCTTGATCGTATTGTGGGTTATAAAATCAGTCCTATATTGTGGCAGAAGGTGAAAAAAGGATTAAGCGCGGGGCGTGTACAGTCGGTTGCAGCAAGGCTTATCTGCGACAGAGAGGACGAGATTATGAATTTCGTTCCCAAGGAATATTGGACGGTTGAGGCTGTGCTTAAAGCGGAGCGCAAGGAGTTTGCAGCGAAATATTATGGTATTAAAGGCAAGGAAGCCGAGCTTACATGCCGCGCAGATGCGGAACGCGTTATTGCAGATGTTAAGAACAAAGAGTTTGTGATAGATAAAATAAAGCTCAGCGAGATGAAAAAGAACGCTTATCCGCCGTTTACAACAAGCACACTTCAGCAGGACGCATCGCGCCGTTATGGATTTAACGCCGCGCGCACTATGCAGACTGCGCAGACTCTTTACGAGGGCGTTAACCTTGGCGGAAAGCTTGGAACGATAGGTCTTATAACATACATGAGAACCGATTCGCTGCGCATAGCAAATGAAGCGCAGGCTGAGGCGGTTGAATATCTGACGGGAAAATACGGCAAGGAATATTGTATGCCAAAGCAGTTTAAAACAAAAAAGAACGCGCAGGACGCGCATGAAGCGATACGTCCTACAAGCGTTATGATAGAGCCGATTTCTATTAAGGATAAGCTGACAAACGACCAGTATAAGCTGTACAGGCTGATATGGGAGAGATTTGTGGCAAGCCAGATGCCGCCCGCTGTCTACGATACGGTGAGCGCGTCGATACAGGCGGGAGAGCATACTTTTAGGGCGAGCGGTTCGCAGCTTAAGTTTAAGGGGTATAAGCTGATTTATGAGGAAACATCAGATGAAGCGGCGGAAAAGACGAAAATGCTGCCGCCGATTACCGAGGGACAAACGGTTGCTTTAAAGGATATAGACGGCAAGCAGCATTTCACACAGCCGCCCGCCCGTTATACCGAAGCGTCGCTTGTGCGCACCTTGGAGGAATTGGGTATTGGCAGACCGAGCACATATGCGCCTACTATTTCTACGATAGTTGGCCGCGGCTATGTTGTGCGCAACAAACGTCAGCTTGTGCCGACAGAACTTGGTATGATTACGACGGATATTATGAAAAAGTATTTTAGCGATATTGTAGATGTTGATTTCACCGCTGATATGGAGGAGAAGCTCGACGCTGTGGAAGACGGAGGACGCGAATGGGAGCAGGTTTTGCGCGATTTTTACCCCGCGTTTGCCGATAATCTTAAGGTTGCTGAAGAGCTGATTGCAAACGTGAAGATTAAGGATGAAGAATCGGATATCGTTTGTGAGAAATGCGGACGCAAAATGGTGTATAAGCTTAGTAAATTCGGAAAATTTCTGGCGTGTCCCGGATATCCGGAATGTAAGAATACAAAGGCAATACGGTATGAAACAGGCGTGAAATGTCCGAAATGCGAGGGCGAGATTTTAATAAAGAAAACGCGCAAAGGGCGCGCATATTACGGATGCGAGAATTATCCAAAGTGTGATTTTATGTCTTGGGACGAGCCGGTGAAAGGCGAGAAGTGTCCGGACTGCGGGTCGATTCTTTTGAAAAAAAATGGCAGAAATGCAAAGATTATATGCGCAAATCCTGCGTGCGAATATGAAAAAAGTGTGAAAAAGGAGAGTAAAAAGTGAGTGAAAAGCGCGTTCGTGTAATCGGCGCGGGGCTGGCAGGCTGCGAGGCTGCGTGGCAGCTTGCGCGGCGCGGTATTGAAGTTGACTTATGCGAGATGAAGCCCGAGAAAATGTCGCCCGCGCATAAAAGCGAAAATTTTGCGGAGCTTGTTTGTTCAAATTCACTGAAAGCGGACAGAATTGAAAACGCCTGCGGGCTTTTAAAGGCGGAAATGCGTTTGTTCGGTTCGCTTATGACTGAAGCCGCAGACGTGTCGCGCGTGCCTGCAGGCGGCGCGCTTGCGGTTGACCGCGACGCCTTTTCAGCTTATATTACAGATAAAATAAAATCGAATCCTTTGATAAACGTGATTGAGGGAGAGGTTACGGCGATTAATGAGGACGAACATACGATAATAGCCACGGGACCGCTCACTTCTGACACTCTTTCTGAGGAAATAATGCGTCTGACAGGAAAAGAATCGCTTTATTTTTATGACGCCGCGGCGCCGATAGTGACGGCGGAAAGCATAGATATGGATAATGCGTTTTTTGCTGCGCGTTATGGAAAGGGCGGCGCCGATTATATCAACTGCCCGATGAATGCAGAGGAGTACGGCGTTTTTTACAATGCTCTTGTCTCGGCTGAAACGGTTGAGCTGAAAACGTTTGAGCAGCAAAAGATTTTTGAGGGGTGTATGCCTGTTGAAACTATGGCGAAGCGAGGAGAGAAAACGCTGCTATTCGGACCGCTGAAGCCTGTCGGATTGGTGAATCCGAAAACAGGCAGGGACGACGCTCACGCTATTGTTCAGCTTCGGCGCGATAACGCTTCAGGCACACTTTATAATATGGTCGGTTTTCAGACAAATCTTAAATGGGGAGAGCAGAAGCGCGTGTTTTCAATGATACCCGCGCTTGCCGCCGCTGAATTTGTGCGTTACGGCGTTATGCACAGAAATACATATATCAGTTCGCCCGAATTGCTTGACCAATATTATCGAATGAGAAAATATCCGCATGTGTTTTTTGCAGGGCAGATTACAGGCGTTGAGGGATATGTTGAATCTGCGTCGAGCGGGGTGCTGGCGGGATACAATATGGCTCGTATGCTTGCAGACAAGCCCATGTACGAGCCGGAGAGTACAACATGCATAGGCGCGTTACCGCTTTATATTTCTTCATGCAGAGATAGTTTTCAGCCGATGAACGCGAATTTCGGAATTATTGATAGCTGGGGAGAGCGTGTGAGAGGCGGTAAAGTCGAACGGTATAGACTAATAGCCGAGCGAGCTTTGGAAAATGTAAAAAAACAATTAGAAAAGCAGGGAGAGATGATAAAATGAAGAAAATAGCTTTAATTATGGCGATGATTATGATGTTTTCCGCCGCGCTCACAGGTTGCGGCAAAAAAGATGAGGAGACGAAAGTGCAGCCTACGTTTATGTATTTTGTGGCAAAGAGTGACGCGTCGTATAATGAAGCGATGGCAGTGGTTGGAGAACTGCAAAAGGAGTACGGAAAAAAAGTTAAATTTATGGTTCAGGACGTGGATGAGAATCCTGAGCTTAAAGAAAGATATATGATAAATTTGGAGGACTCTCCGATAAATATACACACTCCAACGCTTATTATGCTTGATACAAACAACGATATAAGCAGTTTTGGTCAGTTAAGTGAATGTACTGATAAGGAAAAGCTCAAAGCGGAGATTGAAAAGGCGTTAAATAAATAAAAATATATCCATTACAAAAGCCGGTTCTTGAAAAGCCGGCTTTTGTAATGGATATATTTTGGATTTTAACATATAAGTACAGCGTAAAGCATTGTTTTTTGCTATACGTCATGCTATAATGAAAACAAAGACGGATAGTTAACCATGAATTTACATATCATAAACAAAAAGAAGGGATGATGATATGAAAACAATAACAAAACTATTGCTTGCGGGCGGGGCTGTACTTGCTGTTAAGGGACTTGACAACAGACTGGAAATCACTCACTATCATATAGCCTCGCCTAAACTTCCACGGGAATTTGACAACTTTCGCATTGTGCAGCTTTCCGATTATCATAACGACAGCATACCTACGCTTGAGACCGAGGTGCGCAATGAGTCGCCGGATATCATAGTTTGTACGGGCGATATGGCTGATGATAAGGGAAGCTTTGTGCCTGCTGTGCGTTTAGTAAGCCGTCTGTCGCCGATTGCGCCCGTGTATATGGTGTCGGGAAACCATGAATTGTGGCGCACAGATTTCAGCGCGTTTGTTTCAGCGTGCGAAAAAGAGGGCGCGCATTTTTTGCGGAATAAGCGAGTCTTTTTTGAGCGGGGAGGTAAAAAGATTGCATTGTCCGGGCTGGACGACCCGTATGCCCGAGAACAGGGCAAAATGACAAGAAACGTAAAGCGTTCTCTTGAGATACTCGGGCAATATGAGGACGGATATGAGATTTTGCTGTTTCACCGCGCGAATATGCTGGATATATTAAAAAATCTTAGCTTTGATTTGATTTTATCCGGACATATGCACGGAGGACAGTTTCGTCTGCCTATTTCTAAAAACGGCGTGTGCGCGCCGAAGTCGACCATCATAAGCGGTCAGTCAATGTTTTTTCCGAAATACACAGCGGGGCTTTATGAAAACGGCGGCACGAAAATGATAGTAAACAGGGGGCTGGGAAATCCCACGCTTCTTCCGCGGTTATATAATCGACCGGAGCTTTCAGTAGTTACGTTGAATCATAGTATGCAAACGAATATTGAACAATAAAGGAGATATAAAAATGAATGAACCAATGAAAACTATTTACACATGTTTTCCGGGCGGAAAACACAAAGCTCTTACCATGAGCTATGACGACGGTCAGATTCATGACCGCCGTCTGATTGAAATTTTTAATAAATACGGTATTAAAGGCACGTTCCATTTAAACTCGGGTATTATGGAAAAAGACGAAAAACGCGTAAAGCCTGAGGAAGCTCGTGAATTATATGCGGGACACGAGGTGGCGTGTCATACATATACGCATCCCACTATTGAACGTTGCCCGATTGAGCAGACAGTGCGTCAGATAATAAAAGACAGGGAGATTTTAGAGGAATTAGTCGGTTATCCCGTGCGGGGATTATCATATCCGAACGGCTCGTATAATGATGAAATAAA
>CATJNN010000170.1 GCA_949742185.1 uncultured Clostridia bacterium
TGGTCGAGTGAGGACAAAATATCCTGAAGCTTTTTATTAACGTCGTTATTCATATATAACTCCTCCTTTTTGATTATAACTATGTCTGCCGACCTGTACAATATTCGTTTTTGCATGTACTAAGCGCGGCGCATCCTATAGTTTATGATATGATGCGGGACTTCGTTTGGTGCAGCGGTATTTTTTGGTATATTTCAGCTTTGTCCGTATATAATAGAAGTAAGAATACAAAGGAGATGATGTTAATGGACGTATTAATGCAAATAAAGTCAGCAAATATTTTAAAACACAAACCCTCGGCTAAAACACGGGAAGTAAATCAGCTTCTGCGTGAGATTTTAACGGCAAAGCGCGAACTTGACACAGTGACCCATAACATTGATTTCACGAACGACTCTCTTCTTTTGGAGCACTATATATTTAAGCGCAAAGCATGTGAAATGCGCTACCGTTATCTGATAAGCAAAGCTAAGGAGCGGGGAATAAACTATAATGAATACGCGATAAAAATGGCGGCGGAGAGGTATTCCAGATGATTAGCGCAAACGTTGTTGTTATAGGCGTTTTGCTGCTTGTTGCAGCGTATGTCTTGCTTTGGTGCTTTGTACGTCCTGTGAAATTTTTGGTTAAAGCGGCGGCAAAAGGCGCTGTCGGATGTATCGTTCTTGCCTTGTGCAACCATTTTCTTGCAGGCGTGGGCTTCTGCGTTGGTATTAACGCTGTAACTGCTGCAATATGCGGTTTGCTTGGACTCAACGGCTTGCTGCTTTTAACTGCGGTTAATTATTTTATTCATTAATTTATTAAAAGGACTGCTTTTCGGCAGTCTTTTTTGTGTTCGATAAATTCAATATTTGCTATTGACAAAAGAGGTGATTTTCGCGTATAATATAAAAAGATTAGATTAGATTGACGAGCTGAGACGAGAGGAATACTCCTTTAAAAGTTATATATTTTGTATGTTCGTCTTCTAATGTTTAGAAGGCTTTTTTATTTTTTAGAACAGAAAGCCAGCATATATATTTTTTATGTCTGATTTGTTGGAAGCTTAACGCAAAGACACGGAATATATGAATAACAAAAAATTCAGCGTATTATTCGCCTGTAAATTCAGCGCTGAAATATTTATAAATACATACAGGCAGAAAGGCTGTTAATTTATTATGAGCAAAGGAAGATTTGGAGAATATGGCGGTCAATATGCTCCTGAAACTCTTATGAGCGCTCTTAACGAGCTTGAAGCGGCGTATAACGATGCAAAAAACGATCCGGCATTTCGTGAAGAACTGAATTTCTATCTTAACGAATATGCTAACCGTCCGTCGCTTTTGTATTACGCAAAACGTATGACAGAGGATTTAGGCGGAGCAAAGGTGTATATAAAGCGCGAGGATTTAAATCATACGGGCGCGCACAAAATAAATAACGTTCTCGGACAGGCGCTTTTAGCAAAACGCATGGGAAAGAAAAAAATAATAGCTGAGACGGGCGCGGGTCAGCATGGAGTTGCGGCGGCGACCGCCGCTGCGCTTTTCGGAATGGAATGCGAAGTATTCATGGGCGAGGAAGACACGCGCAGACAGGAATTAAACGTATTCCGCATGAACCTGCTTGGTGCGACCGTGAATTCTGTCACCTCCGGAACAAAGACTCTCAAGGACGCATGCAACGAAGCTATGCGCGCATGGGCAGAGCATGTCTGCGATACGTTTTATGTGCTTGGCTCCGCTACCGGACCGCATCCGTATCCTACAATGGTGCGTGATTTTCAAAGCGTGATAGGCAAAGAAATAAAATCACAGATGCTTGAAAAAGAAGGACGTTTGCCGGATGCTGTTATTGCATGTGTCGGAGGAGGCAGCAACGCCATAGGCGCATTTTATGATTTTATCGGCGATACGGGCGTTCGTCTTATCGGAGCGGAGGCAGCGGGGCGCGGCGTTGATACTCCGCATCATGCGGCAACGCTCTCTAAAGGTACAATCGGCGTTCTTCATGGAATGAAATCTATATTTTTGCAGGAGGACGACGGCGGTATAATGCCTGTATACTCTATTTCAGCAGGTCTTGACTATCCGGGCGTAGGACCGGAGCATGCAAATCTGCATGACAGCGGCAGGGCGGAATATTATGCTGTTACGGATTCAGAGGCTGTCGACGCTTTTCGTTATTTGACGCGTGTTGAGGGAATTATTCCGGCTATTGAAAGCTCGCATGCGGTTGCGCAGGCGATAAAGATGGTTCCTGAAATGAGCAAGGATAAGATTGTTGTTATTAACTTGTCCGGACGCGGAGATAAAGACGTATATTCTGTTGCGAAATATATGGGGGTGGAAATCCATGAATAGAATAGATAAAACATTTTTTTGTCTGCGCCAAAATGACGAAAAAGCGCTTATAACGTTCATAACTGCAGGCGATCCGGACTTGGATACGACTGCGCGTCTTATTCTTGAGATGGAAAATCAGGGCGCGGACATTGTTGAGATTGGCGTGCCTTTTTCCGACCCTATAGCTGAAGGTCCCGCCATTCAGGAAGCAAACATACGCGCGCTTGCAAACGGCACAACGCTCAAAAAAATTTTTAATGCGATATGCAGTTTGCGAGAAAAAACGCAGATACCGCTTGTGTTTTTCATATATTATAACAGTATGCTGCACTATGGACTTGATAAATTTTTTTCAGACTGCGCAAATGCCGGCGTTGACGGCGTTATAATTCCTGATTTACCGCACGAGGAAAGCGGTGAAATTTCTGAGTACACTAAAAAATACGGTGTTTATCAGATATTCATGGTTGCGTCTACCTCAACACAGGAACGTATGGAAGCTATATGCAGAAATGCAGCCGGATTTTTATATTGTATGCCGCCTTCAGACGCGGCGGATATGACAGATGAGTTTGAGAATAATTTAAATGAAATGTTTAGTAAAATGAATATGATTTCAGACATTCCCAAATGTATATATTCCGATAGTGTTAGAACGGAATATATACATAAACTGAAAAAATATTCTGACGGTCTGATTGTAGGCTCGGCTATTACAGAGACGGCGGCGGCAGTTGGAACGGTTGATGAGAAGACAGGAAAGGCAGGAGCGCTGACAAGAAAGCTGAAAAACGCGTTTTGATGATATATTAAAAGACAGTCGATATTTTAAACGCCGCTAAGTTGTATAGGTAATACAATTTTGAGACGTTTAAATATTGACTGTTTTTATTTTAAAAACTTAATTTTCTGTTTTCAGATTATCAAGCGCATAATCAAGGCATTGTATCACAAGCTGATTAAGCGATATTTTATTTTTCTGCGCGAGCTGCTCCAAAGTTTCCGTCATTTCAATGGGCAGACGGAACGTTTTGCTTACCATATCGTGCCCTTTTTTTATTTCAAACACAGTACAGAGGATAGCAGAA
>CATJNN010000171.1 GCA_949742185.1 uncultured Clostridia bacterium
GTTGAGTTTGCGAAAGAGATGGAAAGTATAGGCGTTAAAACAATAGTCTACACCGACATAGCGACCGACGGAACGCTTGCCGGCCCGAACATAGCGGCTATGCGAGAAATGGCGGAGACCACAGGCATGGAGGTTATCGCTTCGGGCGGCGTGGGCTCTGAAGACGATATTATAGCTCTTAAGGAAACCGGCGTTGCGGGCGTTATAGTAGGAAAAGCGATTTATACCGATAAGGTTGATTTAAAAAAGATAATAGAGCTTGCGAGATAATAAGGAGGTATGCGCAAATGGGATTTATGGAACAGCTTAAATTTAACTCGGACGGGCTTATCCCTGCGATTGTGCAGGACGCGTCTACAAATCAGATACTTATGCAGGCGTATATGAATAAGGACACCATACAAAAAACGCTTGAGAGCGGCAGAGCGACGTTTTGGTCGCGCTCGCGCGGCGAAGTGTGGGTTAAAGGCGAAACGTCGGGGCATTATATGATGGTTAAGGAAATTCTTGTCGACTGCGACGCGGACAGCCTGATTATAATGTGCGAGCCTGCGGGACCGGCGTGTCATACGGGGCACAAAACCTGCTTCTATCGAAAAATCGAGGGCGACAGTCTCGTTGATGTTAAAGAAGAGCCGAACAGCCGCGACATTTTAGAGCGGCTTATGGCAGTGACGGAGGACAGAAAGAAAAATCCGAAAGAGGGCAGCTATACTAATTACCTGTTTAATAAAGGCGAAGATAAAATTCTTAAAAAAGTCGGAGAAGAAGCGGCGGAGGTTGTTATAGCCGGTAAAAACCGTTCAAAAGAAGAAATCAGCTATGAAACGGCGGATCTTCTGTATCATCTTACAGTTATGCTCGCGGATAACGGCATGACATGGGATGATATATATAATGAGCTTGAGAAACGGCGCTAAACATGAACTGCGCTGTGATTGATATAGGCTCAAACACAATACGCATGATTGTCTGCGCTATTGACGGCAGGAAAGCGCGGATTATTGATAATGCAAGGGAGCAGTCAATACTCCTCGACTGCGTTTACGACAGAAGCCTCAGCAAACACGGAATATTGTTTTTATGCGATACGCTGACTGAAATGAAAAAACTCTGCGAAAAATATTCATGTGAGAAAATTTATGCGTTTGCCACCTCCTCGCTCAGAAATATTGATAACGGAAAATATGTGCGCGAGCAGGTGAAAGAAAATACGGGAATTGATATTGATATTATATCCGGAGAACGCGAAGCATTGTATGATTATGACGGTCTGCGTTTTGTGAAAGACGCTCAGAACGGTGCGGCTCTGGATTTGGGCGGCGGGAGCTGCCAGCTTCTACGCTACAGCGGCGGCATTCTTCGTGAAAGAACGTCGCTTTCGATAGGCAGTCTGCGAATGTATCACGCGTTTGTCGCCGACAATATTCCCACGCCGCAGGAAGCCGACGCACTGTACAAATATATCTTAGAAACCCTCGGCAAATATCCCGAATACCGCGGGTTAAATTTAGATGTGATTTATGCAATGGGCGGCACGGCAAGATGCGCCATACGCCTTTACGAAAAGCTTTACGGCATCCCGTACACGGAAAAAATTTCAGCGTACAAGCTCAAAAAAATGTATATAAAATTAGTCGGCGAGGGGCAGAAAAGCGCGGACACAGTCGGCAAAGTATTCCCCGACCGCATAAATTCGCTCATCCCAGGTATTATCACATTATGCGCAATCTGCGAATATGTAAATGCAGACGATGTGGAGGAGGCTAAATGCGGAGTACGCGAGGGATATCTGATGCGGGAGATTATCAGAAGATAACAAGCTAAATAAAAACAGTTCAGGACCTTGTGTCATGAACTGTTTTTTTGTGCCGCCGCACAGGCAATATCAATTATCACGCATAATTTTTTCTCCAACAATAAGTAAAATGTTTTTTGCCGGCTTCCAAATTGTATCAAAATCATCGTTCGGATACAGGTACGGACCGACATAAGGACACAGCTCTACTGTTATTGTGGCCTGTCGGATCTGCGGTAAACCTAGTCGAAAAACGAGCCGCCGACACCTGTTCCGCCGTCTCTTTCACCAGTGAAGCCCGTATCGTTTTTAATCGCTTCATGGATATATAAAGAATGAGTCTTACTGTCCGCCCAATAGAATATCTGACCCTGCGTGTGAAAGAACAAAAACGCTTCAAACGGATATTTATCAACATATTCCGCAACCGCCGCTGTTTCCGGTTCGCTGTTGGGGTAATCTCCGTTAAAGCCTATGGAACCCCGCGCGTTTTTATTTCTCGGCACATACCAGTCCTTGTCATAATTCCAGTTTACATCCACGCCGCGGACGTTTGCCCGCGCTGTATGTCTTCTTTTTCAATATAAATAATGCCGCCGGAATATTTTAATGGATATCCTGATATATCTGTAAGCTCGCACAAAGAAACAAAAATTGTATTATCCTTAACAAAGTATTTTCGATTTATGAGTGACAACCTTAATAATGATTATTGATATATATCATTTATTTTATATTGCTACAACAAATGTTAAATTAGCTATTTATACACCCGCTTTTATTTAGGCAAAGCTATAAAATTAACATTTTTCAATTCCAGACACTCATTCAATGGTCCATTTAAAGTATAAAATTTAATACTCTCCTTTTGTATATTGACATCATATAATCTGTATAAATAATATCTTTTTTTTAACTCACATGATGCATTTAATTCATTATTTGTTATATAAAACGGTGTATCAATTCCCTTCAATGTAGTTTTAACTTCAATATATATTTCATTACCATCAACGTCAAATGATTGAATATCATATCCTAAACCATCACCATCTTCGACAGAACAATGTCTGATTTTATTTGCAAGTTCTCTAACACTTACATTTGACGAATTAAGTAATTTATTCCTTTCATATTCTATTACCGCACACTCTCCAGCATAACCTAATTTTTTATTTTTCTCATTTAGTTGAATGTAATCTGTTTTTCTTATTTTTCTACGTGTATGTTTTTCTAATATACTAGATTGAGATTGAGTTGTACATTGAAATTGATATGTTTGAAAACTTAATTTACTATCAAACTGTTTTTCAAATTGTTTTTCATTGATTGTAGTTTCTATGACTCTTTCTTCATTAGTCTGTGACAAAATAAATTTATTAGTATATTTATAATCTAGTCCAATCAGTTTTCTTTTTATCTCAGAAAGAATAGATAAGGCATTATATAAATCATCTACAAGAACTTTTTCTTTAGGTAAATTATCAATAGAATAATAGATACTACAAATATTACCATATACATATCCATTAGGACGTCCAGGAGAAGTTTTTTTATTAATATGTGAATATAAATAAATATCGTCTAAAATAAATCTATCAGGTATATTTTTTAAATATGTTTTCCAATAGTTTGATACATATTTAATTTTTGTATTAGGATTCTTATAGGATTCTTGATAGTGTGTATATCCTTGATTTACTGACAAATAAACCCCCTGCATATCTTCCGTAAATAAATAAACAACATAATAGCCACCTTGTGCACTGTTAGATATTTCTTTATCGAAAATACCAATCCAAGGTACCATAGCCCATTTTGACAAACCAGCTGAGCCACTAACTTTATATTTACTATTCAGAATTTTATCAATTGCAGTTGGAAATTCATTTCGTATTTGTTTAGCTAATTTATTATTAGTAAACTCTCCTTTTCTTTCTTGGCTATATCTAGTTAATATCAAATTAAGTATAGAACCTAATGACATGGATTTAAAATTGTCCTTAATTTCCATATGAAACATATCTCCTAATATCATAATATAATTTTATTTTATCATAATCAAAGATAAAAGTCACTACTTTTTTCCTGATTTATATAAATACACATTTTTTCATATACGTAAATTATCACAAAATATAAACTACAGTAGACAAGATGGTAAATACTTTATTTGGTGTATAGAAAATATAATTATTTGTAATAAAAAGTAAAATGACACCATATATAAAATAGTGATTTTTTGAACCTCTCCCATCTTTGTCCATTTTTTGATGAAAATAACGCAAAATAAAAAGCTAGTGCCAATCGCCACAAGTGGCTTAAACACTAACTTTTTAATTGGTTGCGGGGGCTTGACTTGAACCAACGACCTTCGATTTTGAGACATCAAATCGTCATATTGCAAAATCAGAGTAAAATCATAGGATTTATCGTTTGCCGTAACTTTAAAATATCCTATCTCAGCCTCTATCCAATCTATCCGGTAATTTAAAATTGAAGCCATATCGTATAGATTTACATATGCTTTGTTAAAAACCAATATTGGAGGGGTGGTTTTATGCTGAATTCCGTCTGAAACCGCAACCTCTTTGTTAATTGCCATAACGACAGACAATTCTTTTTCCCTTCAGCCATATCTGCAGCGGGAATATTTTCTTCACCATCAGCGTAGACAGACGATGCGAAAAAAGTGAAACAAGTATTAAAAACAATATTGCAAAACATATTTTAACGCTTTTCATTATGTCATCTCCTTGTAATTACCACACTATGAATTATATTTTAATATTTACAATTTTCCAACATATTTTTTAATATTCCTGATTTTACAAATAATGAATAATTTTATTTTTTGGTGAAAACTGATAATTACGTTTTATAGATTATCCTTATTAACCTCGTTATGCTCCGCAGCGCAAAAACAATTTGTAAAACCGAAGCATATATGATATACTATAAGTAAACGCATACGTATAGGCGGTGATGCTATGAGCTATGGTTTGGTTTTCGCAGGCGGCGGCGTGCGCGGCTCGTATGAGCTGGGCGTATGGAAAGCGCTTGAAGAAATGAATATACAAATAAGCGGCGCAGCCGGAGTGTCTATAGGCTCCATTAATGCGGCGCTGTTTGTGCAGGGAGATTTTGACACAGCAGACCGTCTGTGGCGCAATATCCGTATGGAGGATATAATAAAAGCCGACGAGCTTAAATCAAATAATCTTTTCTCCGTCCGCAACATGGCGGGCATAGCAAAGGAAATTTACAATAATCAAGGCTTAGATGTTTCTCCTCTGGAGGATATTCTGCATAAAATAATCTCCGAGGATAAGATACGCAAATCTAAAATGAATTTCGGACTTTGCACATACTCGCTCAGCGACCGCAAAGAAATTGAACTTTTCAAAGAGGATATGCCCAAGGGCGCAATATGCGATTATCTTATGGCAAGCGCATGTCTTATAGGCTTCCGTCCAAGAAAAATCGGCGGAAAAACTTTTTTAGACGGCGGAATAAACAATAACATGCCGGTGAATATGCTAATAGACAAAGGCTGCAGCGATATTATTGCCGTAGACGTGGGCGGAGTGGGACTCACAAAGCCGTATGACGACACCGGAGTAAATCTAATACAAATTTCCTGCGAACAATGCATGGTTGGAATGATGGAATTTGACAGCGACAGCATTTCTAAAAATATAAAAAAAGGTTATTATGACTGTAACAAAGTGTTTGGCAGACTTTGCGGAGATAAGTTTTATTTTAACACAATGAGCTATTTTCGGGCAAGACGCATGTATTCGCAGCAGCTTCTCGAAGGAATTGAAGCGGCGGGAGAAATATTCGGAATCGACCCGCTGGCGTCTTACAGCGTCGGCGCTTTTATACGCGGAGTTCTGACCGGATATAAAAGAGCTCGCAGAAAATACGCAGATAAGCTTTCAGAAAAACAAAATCTTATCGACCTGTTTATGAAAACCCGTACAGCAGACGAATTTGCGCTCGTATCGCTTATTGAACTTATGAAAAACGAAGCAAACGATTTGGCGGGAAATAAAATAATTACGAATCTGCTTGGCGGAGCGTATCGGGCAGCCAATGCGGTAATCTACTTTATGAATAAGTCATAGAGCAAAATTTCTAATAAAATTGTCCGACACTATTTTCTTTCAAACCCATTCTTGCGAAAGGAGCTAATGTTTTTAACAATGAAAAAGAAAAAAAATAACAGCATATTAATTATTTTTCTGTTTGTTGCGGCTGTTGCCGTTTTTTACGGCGTACGGTATGTTCAAACTCCTGTAAATACACAGACCGCGATAATATCGCAGCACCGCGACAGTATAACCGCAGACGCGTACATAATAAAAACTGAGCATGTATACAGCGCGGAAAAGGCGGGTACTTTCTACAGTGCGGAGACAGACGGAGCCCGCGTTGGAAAGAACAGACAGATTGCGTCTGTGTACACAGGCAATATTGATATGGACGCTATGACAGAGCTTAATAATATAAATAAAAAAATAGCTGAAAATGAGCGTACTATGCGCGCGTCAAGCACATTTGTCGGAGACGTGCAAAATGAGGAAAACAAAACTGATACTATTAAGGATAAAATTATAGAGGCTGCCGACGATAACGACATATCTAAAATAAGCGCGTATAAAAACGAACTTTCGTCAGATTTAAACGGTCAAACGTCGGGAGCGCAGCAGTCGATTGATATTCTGAAGCAGGAGAAAGCCGCCGTCGAGCAGCGGCTCTCGGGCATGAAACAGGATATTTTATCGGAAATATCAGGAATATATACAACTAACGTTGACGGTTTGGAAAACGTTTTAACTCCTGAAAGCATTTTAACTTACACCGTTGCGGATTTTGACGCGCTCACCCCGCCTGAAAAAAAGAGCGCGCCGACAAATACCGCAGTGGGCGATAAAATATGCAAGGTTGTTGATAATCACACATGGAGCATTATGGTTAAAGTAAACGCGGACAAGCTTTCTTCGTATAAAGCCGGCGACAGCGTGTCGCTTGTGTTTGACTCAGCTCCCGGAATTGAGGCAAACGCCGAAATCAAATACATATCCGAGCCGTCGGACGGATTTGTCGTGGCGGTTTTTGAAAGCGAAAAGTATGTGGAAAGCATTTTCACAGTCCGGACAAGCAGCGTTGAAATTATTTTCAACAGCTATACCGGCTATAGCGTTCCCGTCCATGCTGTGCGCGTTGTAAATGGTCAGACCGGAGTTATGAAGCAAAAACGAGGAAGCGAGGTTTTCTGCGCCTGCGACGTTCTTTATACAAACGGTGAAGAGGGGTATTCGGTTGTCTATCCGACAGAGGAGGCTGAACACGAGCTTCAAAACGGGGATTATGTTTTACTTGGAGAAAAAACAACGGGAGGAAGCTGATATGAGCTATATAAGTGAAAATCTAAAGCATATTGAGGAAAAAATTGCAAACGCCGCCCTTATCTCCGGAAGAAAAAGAGACGACATAAAACTTATAGCCGTAACGAAAACACACGGTTCGGACATAATAAACGAAGCTATATCATGCGGCGTCACAGACATAGGCGAAAACCGCCCTCAGGAAATCATAGAAAAATATGACGATGTGCTTCCTGTAACATGGCATATGATTGGTCATTTACAAACTAATAAAGTTAAATATGTAGTTGGCAAAACGTCGCTTATTCATTCGGTAGACTCGTTAAAGCTCATGGATGAAATCGAGCGTCATGCGAAAAAGCGCGGTATTGTTCAGAACGTGCTGATAGAGGTTAACATCTCGGGGGAGCAATCAAAGCTTGGAATCCGCCCCGATGAGATAGACGCATTGCTTGAGCATGCAGGCAGACTGCAAAACGTTATGGTTCAGGGTTTGATGACAGTAGCGCCCAAGACGGACAACAGTATGACAAACAGATTACATTTTAATAACATACACCGCATTTTTATTGACATTCAGAACAAAACATACGATAATGTTAATATGAAATATCTGTCTATGGGGATGAGCGGGGATTATGAAACCGCAATAGAGGCAGGAGCGAATATGGTGCGCGTGGGAAGCGCTATATTCGGAACAAGAAAGTATCAATAGTATGTATAGGGGGACCAGTAAATGGGATTTGTAGACGCAATAAAAGATTTCATCGGTATTGAAACCGAGGAGTATGAGGACTACGAAGAAGAGGCTGTCGTGGATGAAAAGCCTGTTTCCATGTTCTCAAAAAAAAGTAAGGTTGTTCCTATATCGGGAAACAGCATGCAGCCCAAAATTGTGATTGTTAAGCCGAGAAGCTTTAACAATACAAATGAAATTGCGGACGAGCTTAAATCGCGCAGACCGGTTATATTTGATGTCGGCGGACTTGAGCCGGACGAAGCAAGACGCGTTGTCGATTACATAGCGGGGACTGTTTATGGTATTGACGGCGATATAAAGCGCGTGTCGGGCGGTATTTTTATTGCCGTTCCCGCCCAGATTGACGTTGCGGGACGTGACCTTGAGGAAAGCAGAGACACCGGATTTGAATGGACGATGATTTAAATTTAAAGGGAAAAGTATTTAATGCTTTTCCCTTTATTAACTGCGTTTGCGAAGCAAACAGCAAAAAACACGAAGACGCTTGATACGCCGACGAATTTTTTTAACTACTTTTGCAAGGCAAACAATAAAATATTTTAGGTTCTACGACTTAACATGGGTTGCGTAACTGTTCCACGGGGCAATGACACATATATTTCAATTAAAACAAGCCGGCATCCGAACATGCATTGAACGGCGCAAATTTGAGGATAACTATGTATAAGCAAACTGAAGACGAAAAGCTTTTGCTTGCACGTATAGACGATTTATATACTCTGTGCGATAAGCACGCCAAAGCGAAATTTAGTCCTTTTCTGAACGGCGCAATGCAAAGGACTGTTTCAGAACACACGACAGGCAGAGAAAACAGCGTTATGTTCGGAGGATATGACGGCAGCGAACGCAAAGTGTTCGGTGTGTTTCCCGAATGGGATATGGAACGGACTTTTCCTATAGCCGCGCTGAAAATATCGCACAGCTTCGGCGAGCCTATGACTCACCGCGACTATCTCGGAAGTATCATGTCGCTTGGATTGGAACGGGGTAAAATCGGAGATATTATCGTGGACGGAAATACAGCATATGTATTCGCTAAGGACGACGCGGCACAGTATATAGCCGATAATCTAAAAAAAATCGGGAACCGCGGAGTGAAGCTTGAGCTATGCGCGGCTGATAATATTGTGATTCCCAATCGGCAGTTTGAAGAATATTCGATTATAGTTTCATCTATGCGTATTGACGCAGTGATTGCAGCCGCTATGCGCATTTCGCGCTCTTCAGCGGCAGATTATATAAAAAACGGTCGGGTAAGCATAGAACATAGGGTGTGCGAAAACGCTTCGCATACTGTTGCGTTTGGCGAACTTATTTCCGTCCGTGGATTCGGGAGATTTTTTATTGACGGCGAAAACGGTATAACGCGGAGGGGACGGCGTCATACTGTTATTAAGAAATATATATAGTGGGAGGAAAACTCATGCTTACACCGATTGATATTCAAAATAAGGATTTTGACGTAAAATTCCGCGGCTACGATACCGACGAGGTTGATGATTTTTTTGATTTGGTTGCGGCGGATTATGAAAAGCTGTATAAGGAAAACAGTGAGATGAAAAAGAAAATGCTTGAAATAAACGAACAGATTGAAAAATATAAAATGATGGAGTCAACTCTTCAGAACTCTATCGTCCTGGCGCAGTCCGCAAGCGAGGAAATTCGCGCAAACGCTAATGAAAAAGCGGATAATATTGTTAAGCAGGCGCAAATGCAGGCAGAAGAGATTGTGAAACAAGCGTCGGTTGAAGCATCGTCGGCTAAAAACGAGGTGTCGGCTCTGCATGTTGAGGTTCAGCAGTATAAAGCGCAGCTTAAGAGCGTATGCGCTTCTCTTAACGAAATGATTGAAAGAATCGGATAATATAATTAAAATGATTTGCGGCGTCAGACTATAAATTGTTTTTTCTGTTATACTGTCGCTTAGTTAATCAAGACATGCGCTTTAATTGTTTAAGGCGCATTTTTTATTATCTCAAAAAAACATATCTTGAAAGGATACATAATGAAACAAAAAAATTGGAACGAGCATCAGGCCTATCTGCTAAATACAAGAAAATATTTTTGGAATGATGATTATTTATTTTTTCTAGTCAATCACGTCTGGAAAATCAAAAATGACGTCAATATAATAGACTTTGGCTGTGGTTTTGGATATTTGGGTTTAAAGCTTCTGCCAATATTGCCTAAAGGAAGTACATATACCGGAATTGATATTGCAGAAGAACTATTAAAAACGGCAAAAACATTATTTAAAAATCTGCCATATAACTACAAATTTATTAATGCTGACTTAATGCAATATGAATCCACAGAAAAATACGACATGGCAATATGTCAGGCAGTTCTGCGGCATATTCCCCAA
>CATJNN010000172.1 GCA_949742185.1 uncultured Clostridia bacterium
GGCAGCTTCCGTTTTTTTCTGATAAAACATATCCTTGCTCTGTCCGCGTCCGTATCCCGGAGAAACATATCCGAGCGCCGAAGCTGCTTTATGTATTATCTTCGGCGGCGTAATATCGTTTATGTAATCGTTTGGAATTTCAGCCAGAAAACGCGACGGCATTGTCATATTCGTTTTACCGTACATCGTTCGTGATTTTGCATTCGTTATGTACAGTCGTTTTTTAGCGCGTGTAATTGCCACATAACATAGTCTTCGTTCCTCCTCAATCTCTTCCTCGCTGTTCATAGAGCGCATTCCCGGAAAAATCCCCTCCTCCATGCCTGCAAGAAAAACGTTTGGAAACTCCAACCCCTTCGCGCTGTGCATTGTCATAAGCACCACCGCGTCCTGCTCCTCGTCATACGAGTCAATCTCGGAAACAAGCGTTACATTCTCAAGAAAACTCATAAGGCTTGCGTTCTCATTTTCTTTTTCATGGTCTGAAACCACCGATAAAAATTCGTTTAAGTTTTCTATACGCGTCTGCGCCTCAACCGTGTTTTGAAGCTCCAGCGCAGACGCATATCCCGTATCCTGCATTACGCGCTCGACAAGCTCGCGAAGCGGAAGCGCGTCCGCAAGCTTTATCAAAGAATTCATAAGTTCCGTAAAATCCTTAAGTTTTGCCGACGCCCGAGCCAGTTCGGGAAAATTACCGGGATTTGACGCAACCGCAAACACCGACGTATCATACATATCCGCCAAAGTCTGCATCTTCTCCACCGTCGTGTCTCCTATACCGCGCTTCGGCTCGTTTATTATACGCTTTAAACTGTTATCATCGTTAGGATTATGTAAAACGCGCAGATAAGCTATAATATCCTTAATTTCTTTACGGTCATAAAATCGGAGCCCTGCCAGAACACGATATGGTATAGCTTCCCTGATAAGCTGTTCTTCCAAAACGCGAGACTGTGCATTCGTTCTGTATAAAACGGCAAAATCTCCATATTTTACACGGTCGCCCTCGTCAATCACTTTCTGCACCGTCTGCGCTATAAACCTGGCTTCGTCGTGCTCGTTATCCGCATTAAACAGAGCCACGGGCTCTCCTCTCTTGCGCTGGGTCCACAGCGATTTAACCTTTCTTCCTTTATTGTTTGCAATGACCGCATTTGCCGCGTCAAGTATATTTTTTGAAGAACGGTAATTCTGTTCAAGCTTTATGACTTTTGCTTTTTTAAACTCTTTTTCAAAATCAAGAATATTTCTGATATTCGCTCCCCGAAATTTATATATGCTTTGGTCGTCGTCTCCCACTACGCAAAGATTCCTATGCTTCTGCGCCAGCAAACTTATAAGCATATACTGTGAATTGTTAGTGTCCTGATATTCGTCCACAAGTATATAATCAAATCGGTTTTGAAATTTTTCCAATATGTCGGGATTTTCTTTAAAGATTTTCACTGTGTTAAAAACAATATCGTCAAAATCAAGCGCGTTATTCTTTTTCAGTTTTTTCTGATACAGCTTATAGAGCTGAGCAACCACGCTCAGCCTGAAATCCGATTTATAAATATTCTCATATTCGTCGGCGTCAATCAAATCGTCCTTAGCCTTGCTTATCTGAGAAAGCACATAACGCGGCGCAAAATTTTTCTCGTCAACATTCAGCTCTTTGAGACATTCCTTCATTACGGTCTGCGAATCTGCAGAATCATAAATCACAAAACTGCTTTCAAATCCCAAAACATCTATACTTTGCCGCAAAATACGGACGCACACAGAATGAAACGTTCCAATCCACATGCTGCGTGCCGCGTCTCCGACAATAGCCGCGATTCTTTCTTTCATCTCATTCGCAGCTTTATTTGTAAACGTGATTGCCAAAATACGATACGGCATTACACGCATTTCATCCATTATATAAGCAATTCTGTTCACAAGCACGGTGGTTTTTCCGCTTCCCGCTCCGGCAAGCACCAAAACAGGTCCTTCTGTGGTCTCAACCGCTTCGCGCTGTTTATCATTCAGATTTTTCAGTAAGTCGTTCATAATTCCTCCAGAATAAATTTTCTTACAGTCAGTATACCACACTTTGTTAAATTTATCTATAGTTAATTTTCAAAAGTGCACCAATTATACATGATGTTTTTCAGTATAAGAACATTTATACGAGGTTAACTTAAAAGCGTAATGGCTTATCGGAGGTTGACGCAAAAAATTCTTAACCGCCGTTTAACGCCTTGTCTGTCCGCAGATAAAGCGTTAATTATTTTTGATTACTATTTGCGGACAGAAAGGCAATGGTATTTTCATGAAACGAAAAAAAACAAAAAAATGGCTTCTTACAGGCATAGTATTACCTATAATTTTTATATTAACCGCATATAACAGTATTCCTTCAAAAATTATTATAACCACAGACTATAATTACTCATGCAGACTACCGTATTTTTCCTCTGTATTTTCGAAAAATCCAGGCACGGCGCAAGCGTCTTCATCCCAATCACAGCCTATCGCCGAGCAAAACGAAAGAAATCTTGAAATAAATTCAGCTAATACGGGAGACTACAATTTTTCTGTACGCATGTTTAACTGTCTTCCTATTAAAAATGTAACAGTATCTGTTGTTGAGCCAAAATATGTCAATCTTGGAGGGAAAACTATCGGGGTAAAGCTGTATACGGACGGTCTGTTGGTGGTGAACACTTCAACAGTTACTCTTTCGGACGGCAGCGTTGTTTCTCCTGCCCGTGAAGCGGGAATCCGCGAAGGCGACAGAATTCTATCCGCAAACAAACGCGAAATACATTCGTCTGAAGATTTTTCTGAAATCTTATCCGATTGTCAAAGCTCTGTGGAATTAGAGATGGCGCGCGGAGACGAACGCTTTACAGTTACGGTACCCGCCGAAAAAAGCGCAGAAAACGGTCAGATTAAAGTCGGACTATGGGTTCGGGACAGCACCGCCGGAATAGGAACCGTCACCTTTTTTGACGAAAATCGTTTTGCCGCTCTCGGCCACGCCATAACAGATGTTGACACAGGTGAAATTATGACTATAAATAACGGCTCTGTTCTTAAATGTGACATATTATCGGTAAAAAAAGGCGAACGAGGTCAGCCCGGAGAACTTGTGGGCGCATTTTCGGGGCAGGAATTCGGCAATATCCTAATAAACGACAGTCTCGGAATTTACGGAACCGTCAATCAAAACGACAGTATTTCCAAAAACTCTATTCCTATTGCCACTCATTCTCAAATACAAAAGGGAGACGCATATATCGCCCTTGATATTGACGGCAGCGGCGTGAAAAAATACCGCGCTCAGATACAAAGAATCGCAAAAAACAACAATATGAACAACAAAGGACTTGTTATAAAAATAGTCGACGAAGAGCTTCTATCCCGCACAGGAGGTATAGTTCAGGGAATGAGCGGCGCTCCGATTATACAGAACGACATGTTAATCGGAGCCGTCACTCATGTATTTGTCAACGACCCGACAAGAGGCTACGGCATTTTTGCCGAAAATATGCTGTATATGACAGAAAAGCTACAAAAATAGAGTGTTTTTCACTACTTTTATACAAATCCTCGAAATGAGTCGCACGAATTTTGGTTTTTTCTTAAAAAAACTATTGAATTAATCATTTTGCTGTGATAAACTAATTTCCGTAAATAAATTATACCATAAATTATGGAAAAAGCGCGCGAAAATTACAGAATTTAAGGAGGTTCAATTATGAATGAAAAAATATCTGTCCTTATTGTCGATGATAATAAAGATTTAGTAAAAGAAATCAAGGAATATATTGAAACGCAGCCGGATATGGAAGTTGCAGGAGTGGCTTTTGACGGCGCGGAGGCCTGTGAAATGATTAAACAGACAAAGCCAAGCGTTGTTCTTTTAGATATAGTTATGCCGAAGCTTGACGGATTGGGCGTTCTGAAAAGAATATCAGACCTGCCTACCGCATCTCGCCCGTATACACTCGTTCATTCTGTTATCGGAAGCGAAAGAAACATGCAGCTTGCAATCAACGCGGGCGCAGATTATTATATGATTAAACCTCAGGAACCTGAATATATAGCGTCAGTCATACGCGATTTCGGCAAAGCGCTTCACGCTCCCGCAATGCCCGCCATCTCTGCAGACGGAATACCTGCGACTGCTCAGGGAAATATGGATTTGGAAACAATAGTTACAGGTATGATTCATGAAATTGGCATGCCCGCTCATATAAAGGGCTACCAATACATACGCACCGCCATTATGATGGTTGTAGATAACATGGACCTTTTAAATTATATCACAAAAGCGCTTTATCCCGCTATAGCCAAACAGTATGTCACCACGTCAAGCCGCGTTGAACGCGCAATACGTCACGCAATCGAGGTGTCATGGACTCGAGGTGATCCGGTAAAACTTGAAGAAATTTTTGGCTACACCGTCCAAAGCGCAAAAGGCAAGCCTACAAATTCAGAATTTATCGCCATGATATCTGATAAAATTCGTCTTCAGATAAAGGATACAGGCATTGCCGCTCAAGCATAAATAACGCATAAAAAATCTTCAGAGAATAACTCTCCGAAGATTTTTTTGTTAACTGCACTACAAAAAACTCATCATAGGAGCGACTCTCATAAGACGGTAAAGCAGCTATTTTATAAATTGTCTGTTAAGTAGGATTAAAAAATATCCTGTCGTTATAAAACGATTAGGATATTTTTCTATTTACAAAAAATTTTCAATAGTAAAAATAAGTAAACCATTGGAAGAAATCTTAGATTCTGAAAGATGTGACAATTCAGTTGGCTCACAGACAAGCGTCATGAGCGCATATATATACACCGCTCCAATGTTGCAAAGACTGAAATTGTGCAAGCGTTATCAACCGTAATATGCATTTAATTATGAACATGCGAGAAAGCAAAAGAAAACGACTCAAAACCGCAGTTTTAGACCGTTCTCTGGTGGCTAAGCGCTACGGATCTGATACAATTAACCCTTCAAATTGATTATCTTCGCCGCGTAAATATTTTGCCCTTTTAGGCATATTTGCCGCCTCCTTTCCGGCACTAATTGTATCGGAAGAAGCACGACAAAACAAAAGGGCGGTCGCCCGCCCCATTCTATATAATCACCACAGCCTTAATGCCTTTTCTGAGAAACTCGCTAATCAGCTCATTTCTGGAAATACCCCTCTTATCCGAGATGCATTGCAGCTTGTCGCATATCTCCTTGCGTATCGGTCTGTATCTCTCTTATCGCAAACGGACACTTATTATTAGTTTTTACAGAAAATCCACTAATCTATATGTGCTATATTCATCAACCGCTGTATATTGATAATATTTACAGCCGTCTATAACGCAGCATGACGGCACAAATTTCACGTCAATCTGAACCTTTTGTCCTGAATAATCCGCTCTTTTATATGACTGCGACTCTTTTTTGTCTGTCTTTTCTTGGTTTCCGGCTTTATTCACTTATTCACCACTCTAACAAGACTTGCTTAGCAAGCGTCCATATCTGTCTTTACAAAGCAAATCGCATAACATTATCATATCCATTCTTGTAATACAGATATTGTTTTAATATCATTTCCTTTTCTTCCTGCGCATGTTCATTTGGAGGATGATATGGTCTGTGACTTTTATCAATCAGACTTTTCCACTTCTTTAACTAATGTTTTGCTTGGTCGTTAAACATTATATTATATTTGGGGCTCATTTTCTTATTTTTTATCAGCCTTCAATTATTACAACAATTTATTTTTCCTCTCTTTCAGTACATATACTATTAAAAGCATTGTTGCAGGAAAAATGATAGCCGCAAATAGTCCGTGTTTCAAATCCCTTTTTAAAGCGCCGCCGCAAAACCAACAGCAATTAATTCTGACCTGTCTGTTTTTAGCGCCACTATTCTCTAATCCATACAAATATTATACATATAAGTTCTTAACATTGGGATATATTTGCGTAAATTTCTTATATTTCTTTTCATATTTTTCAGCAATATCCAAATTCGGAGTATACACCGTCTTTTTTCTCACAATCTTATCCGCCGCGTCATACACGTCGGAAAATTCACCGCAGCCCACAGCCGCAAGAATCGCGCTCCCTAACGCAGGACCCTCTTCTTTTTCGAGCGTTACAATCTCAATATTAAGTACGTTTGCCATAATTGTACACCACAATGGACTTTTAGCTCCTCCTCCGCATATCGAAGAAACACTTATGTCTGTTCCAAGTGATTTTGCCACCTCAAAGCAATCACGCACAGCAAACGCTACCCCCTCAAGCACAGCCTGAGTCATATCCGACTGTTTTGTGTCCATACTCATACCCATAAAAATTCCGCGAGCATTTGGGTCATTATGCGGCGACCTCTCTCCCATAAGATACGGAAGAAAAAACACCTTATTTTCTCCAAGATTTTTTATATCCGCCTGACTGCCCTCATAATCTTTTGTGCCTAATATATCCTCAAGCCACCATTTATTACACGACGCAGCAGATAAAACACAGCCCATAAGATGATATTTTCCATCGGCATGAGCGAATGAATGAATTGCATTATTAACATCAACCGAAAACTTATCCCGCGAAATAAATACAGTGCCGGAAGTGCCGAGCGAAATATTGCACTTGCCGCCGCCGATTGTTCCTGTTCCGATTGCCGCCGCCGCATTATCTCCCGCCCCTGCAATAACTTTGATATCAGCGTTTAAGTCAAGCTCTGCGGCAATTTCAGGCTTTAACACCCCTGTAACTTCATAGCTCTCAAACAACGTCGGCATTATGCTTTCATTTATGCCGCATATATTAAGCATTTCCTCCGACCAGCATTTATTTTTCACATCTAGCAGAAGCATACCCGAAGCGTCCGAAAAATCAGTTGAATGTACTCCTGTCAGTTTATACGCTATGTAATCCTTAGGCAGCATAATTTTATTTATTTTTTTAAAATTATTAGGTTCATTTTCCTTCACCCACAGGATTTTAGGAGCAGTAAAACCGGCAAACGCAATATTTGCCGTATATTCTGAAATAATATGTCTGCCGATTTCATTATTAAGATATTCGCACTGTTTTGCGCTTCTGCCGTCGTTCCACAGTATCGCTGGTCTTATTACGGCGTCATTGTCATCCAGTATAACAAGCCCATGCATCTGACCGCCGAACGATATACCTTTAATCTCAGATTTTTGAACGCCTGTTATTAACTCTTTCAGCCCATTTTTTACAGCTTTCCACCAATCTTCAGGATTTTGCTCCGACCACCCTTCATTTGGAAAATATATCGGATATTCTTTTGACACACTGTTTATAATTTCTCCTTTTTCATCCATCATAAGTATTTTTACTGCTGACGTTCCCAAATCGATTCCTATATAATATCCCATAATATATGATTCTCCTTCTTAATTTAATATATCTGCGTA
>CATJNN010000173.1 GCA_949742185.1 uncultured Clostridia bacterium
ATATTAAACGATGCTAAAATCCGCGCCCCAACGCCCTCGCCGTCGCGCACAACCGCCATTAAAATATGCTCTGTTCCTATATACGTGTGCCCAAGTCTTTGAGCTTCCATTGCGCTTATCTCCAAAATACGCTTGCTTCTCGGCGTTAAAGAAAGCTCGCTCTGCTTGTCATAAGGCTCTCCCGTTCCTACAAGCTGTTTTATTTTCTCTATAATTGTCTCGTCAGTGATATTTGCTTTTGCCATAACCTTCGACGCCATACCTGTTTTCTCTCTCGCGAGTCCGGCTAATATATGCTCGCTGCCGATGTAGTCATGCCCCAATCCACAGGCAATGTCGTGCGCTGCGTTAATTGCGTTTCTCGCTTTTTCGGTAAAATTTGAAAATAACATAACTGCCACCATTCCTTTCCTCGTATATGAAAATTAAATATTTTCTCTCAGCATTTGAGCGCGTTTTTTATCCCGCTCCGCGCTTGTAAGCTGTTTTCCCGCCGACTCCGCAATGTGAGCCGGCTCAGACATAACCATAAGCTCCGTTAAGGAAGCCCCTGTATTTATAATACCCATATTTTTACCAATCATTACATCTGATAAAAGCGTTTTCGCCTCAGAAGACGATATTTTCCGCGCAAATTTCAGCGTGCCATACGACCTCCAAAGCTTATCCTCAAGTTCCTCTCCATTGTTTTTCTTAATACTCTCTCTCGTTTGCTTCTCAAGCGAAACAATTTGATTTACTATATTTTTAAGCTTGTCTATAATTTCTTTTTCACTGTTACCCATTGTAACCTGATTTGAGAACTGATACAAATTTCCATATGATTTCGATCCCTCGCCATACAAGCCGCGCACCGCTATACCAAGTCTTCCGGCTGAGGAAATAACTTTTGAAATGTTACCCGCCATAACCAGCGCCGGCAGATGCATCATCACCGAAGCTCTTAATCCCGTTCCTGTATTTGTCGGGCAGCTTGTGAGATAGCCGAACTCGCTGTCAAACGCGTATTCAACGCTTTCTTCTATAACGTCGTCGACTTTATCCGCAGTTTCCCACGCTTCATCAAGACACAGCCCGCCGCGTATAATCTGCAGACGTATACAATCCTCCTCCATAAGCATTATACTCATTGTTCCGTCGTTACTCCGCAAAAGCGCACCACCTTCTTTTTCAGCCAGTTCCGGACTTATTATGTGCTCCTCAATAAGCGACTGCTTATGCATATCCGAAAGAGCGTTTATATCTGTAAAATCAAACATTGACGCAAGTGTGCTGTTGCCGCCGATTACCGCATCCCTAACCGTTGAAACCGCCTTTTGCTTCTGTTCGGCATTCATAACTCTCGGAAACGGCAGTCCGGAAATATTCCGCGCAAGCCTTATACGCGTACTGACAACAATATCGTCGTCGATTTGCTCTTTATACCAAATCATATTACTCACCCTCCATTTCGCGAATTTGCTTATGCAATAAGGCGGCTTTTTCATAATCTTCTTTCTGGACTGCCTCTGCAAGCTGCTGTTTTAAAGATTCATACATCCGTTCTTTTTTAAGTTTTCCCTCACAGCGCGATGGTATTTTCCCCGTATGCACAGGATTAGAATGTATCTGTTTTAACGTCTGCCGCATAAGCGGACGGAAAGCGTCGTAGCATTTAGCGCACCCAAGCTTGCCGCTTTTTTGGAAATCACGGTATGTTCGTTTACATTCAGGACATGACGGCGACTGAGCCTGCATCTTTATCTCCGGAAAAATATCAAAACCATCAAAAAAGTCTGAGAAAAAATCATACATTTTAATTATCCCCTTTCATTTTCCGCTCCATAAACTGCGAGCATATTTTTAACTATATTTGCTCTCGCCTTGCTGTCTGCGCCGATGCTTTTTTCAGATACGGCGGCAATTATAAGCTTTGCTGATAATTCATCCACCACGCCCCGCGAATACGCATATTCAATAATTGCCTTTGCGGAAGCGTAGTCAATAAACGAGCCAATCTGCGCTATAGCCTCCGCAAGTACATCGTTCGTTCCTATGCGGCGTATTCGGATATATCCGCCTCCGCCGCGTCTGCTCTCAACCGTATACCCGCGTTCAGGACTAAATCTTGTTGAAATAACATAATTAATCTGCGACGGCACGCACTGAAACACTGACGCAAGCTCATTTCGCTTTAACTGCACATCGCCGTCATTCTTTAAAAGCTCCATTATAAACGCTTCTATTTTATCACTTACCCCAAATCTATCATCTCTTTTCTGACTTTGACTTTCTTTGACTTTTACTGTTTTTATTATAATACCTTGAATTTTATTTGTCAATACACCGTATGTAAATAAATTCTTATCTTTTTGTGAACAAAATATTCCGGCAGCTATTGCCTTTTATTCTTTACTGTGCTATACTAAATGCAAATACAATTAGTACAGAGTAGGCGCACATGCGTGGAAATTCCATAGTGCCGCACGAACGGGGAGTTGTCGGGCGGACGAAAGAGCATAGCTCTGCGGTGTGTGCGCCGCATCCCGCTGCCCTAAGCCTCTCTTTCGGCAGCTATGCTGCTAATTTTGAAGGGAGGTGTTTTTATGCTCGCAAACATAAAACGCTCGGCTGCCAGTCTTTCCAAAGTATATGTTATTGTTGTGTGCGGTATTTTAACTGCACTCGGCATCGTTTTGCGCTCTGCCGCAATTCCCATTACGGCGACAAACCGTCTTACGCTCACGTTTATTGCAATAGCCGCGGCAGGTTATCTTTTAGGATGCGTGCCCGCCGTGATTGTCGGTATCTTAATCGACCTTTTAGGCTTTATTGTAAATCCTATGGGCGCATATTTCCCGGGCTTCACGCTGAGCGCCGCTCTGACAGGTTTTATATACGGCTTCTTTTTATATCGCCGCCCGCTGAAAACAATGATTTTCTGGATTATTCTCGCTCAGCTCGCAGTGACAATCGGCGTTCATGTTGTGCTTAACACAATATGGCTTTCCATGATGTATGAAAAGGCATATGCTATTTTCTCATCTGCGCGTATTATAAAAAACGCAGCGCTGTTTATTCCCCACACTGCAATTATATTCGCAGTCACTGCGCTTTTAGACAAAACAAAAATAGCTTCAAGGCTATAATCAAAATGTATAACATTCAAAACAGGCAAAGCTGTAAAATACAGCTTTGCCTGTTTTATTATTTATCTATAATCGGTATTCACTAAAACAATATATAAAATATAATTTTTATATCAAACTGTTTTCATACCACTTTATCAACTTTATCTTTTGACGCATAATTTAATATCAATTATTTTAACCGCTTTTTCAGTGCGCAATAAAAAAATGCCGCCGCTTAATGCGACAGCAATTTTAAAATCTGATTATTCAGAAATTCTGCTTCCGTTAATCTTTATGCCGGGACCCATTGTTGAAGCAACGACAACGCTCTTCAAATACTGACCCTTAGCGGCAGAAGGCTTAGCCTTGATTATCGCGCTCATAAGAGCCTGGAAGTTTTCAGACAGCTTCTGCGCGCCGAATGAAGCTTTACCAATCGGACAGTGGATAATATTTGTTTTATCCAGACGATACTCAATCTTACCTGCCTTGATTTCCTCAACAGCTTTAGCAACGTCCATTGTTATTGTGCCGGCTTTTGGCGACGGCATAAGTCCCTTAGGACCAAGCACCTTACCCAAGCGGCCAACAATACCCATCATATCAGGCGTCGCAACAACAACGTCGAAATCAAACCAGTTCTCACCCTGAATTTTTTCAACCATATCCATCTCGCCGACATAATCCGCGCCCGCAGCGCTAGCCTCATCAGCCTTCGCGCCTTTTGCAAACACGAGCACTTTTGAAGATTTTCCTGTTCCGTGCGGAAGCACAATCGCGCCGCGAACCTGCTGGTCAGCATGACGCGAGTCAACGCCCAGACGAACATGAGCCTCAACAGTTTCGTCAAATTTAGCTTTCGACGTTTTTGTTATAAGCTCCATAGCTTCATTGGGGTCATATAATTTTGCTTTGTCAATCAGCTTTGCGCTGTCTTGATATTTCTTACCTCTAAACATATCCTGTTCCTCCTTATGTGGTTATGCGAGATTTATCTCTCCCACTTTACTTGACGCTTATTCGCCTACTACGATACCCATGCTTCTCGCTGTTCCGGCAATCATGCTCATAGCCGCTTCAACGCTCGCCGCGTTTAAGTCGGGCATTTTCTGCTCTGCAATAGCCTGCAAATCAGCCTTGCTGATTGTCGCAACCTTTTTCTTGTTCGGCTCGCCGCTCGCTTTGTCAAGCTTGCATGCTTTCTTTATAAGCACTGCCGCCGGCGGAGTCTTTGTAACGAACGAGAAAGAACGGTCTGCATATACCGTGATGACAACAGGAATGATAAGACCTGCGTCTTTTGCCGTCTTTTCGTTAAATTCTTTCGTAAACTGCATAATGTTTACGCCGTGCTGTCCGAGAGCAGGACCAACCGGGGGAGCCGGACTTGCTTTTCCCGCGGGAATTTGTAATTTGATGTAACCTGCAATTTTCTGAGCCATTTAAGGCACCTCCTTAAAACCTACTGTGGTAATTACGGGCTTTTCGCCCTCCCACCCATCATGCGGCGCCGCCGCAGGAGGGTTTATATATAAACGGGATTCCCGTCTATAGCTTAATCTGCAACCTTTATCTGATTATATTTAAGTCCTTCAACAAGCGTATCTCTACCAAACATTGAAACGCGCACATTAATTTTACGGTTTTCCTTGTCTATCGACTCAATAACGCCCTCAAAGCCTTCAAACTGACCGGACACAACGCTCACACGGTCTCCCTCCTGAGCTTTTATCTCCGCATCCTGAACAATTTCAATTCCCCATCTGGCAATCTCGTCGTCCTTTAACGGCACTGGCTTTGAGCCGGGTCCAACAAATCCTGTTACACCTCGGGTATTTCTCACAACATACCAGCTTTCATCGGTCATAATCATTTTAACAATAACATACGTCGGCATAGCGATTTTAGTTTTAGTGACCTGCTGTTTGTTTTCCTTTTCCTCAACAATCTGCATTGTAGGAATTGTCACTTCCTGAATCAAATTCTGAATTCCGCGACTTTCAACCGACTTCTCCAGATTTGCTTTGACCTTATTTTCATAGCCTGTTAAAGTATGCACCACATACCATTTTGCTTCTTCGGCCATAATCTACTCCTTTTCTCTTAATCGTCCTACGCAGCCAATTAAAGTACCTGCGTTAAAAGCTCGAATAATTTACCGAAGCCGATGTCGAGAACGGACAAAATAAAGCCCACGATAATGATGAATACCAAAATAACTCCGGTATTGTGGATGAGCTGGTCCTTAGTCGGCCATGTAACCTTTTTAAGCTCAATTTTGGACTCAGCGAAAAAAGAACTTATTCTTTTGAAAAAGCCGACTTTTTTATTTGTGTTTGTATCAGCCATGTTTACACTTCCTTTTCTCACAAAATCGTAAATTATTTGGTTTCCTTATGAAGCGTGTGCTTTCTGCAGAATTTGCAGTATTTGTTCATTTCAAGTCTGTCCGGATCGTTTTTCTTATTTTTCATAGTGTTATAATTTCTCTGCTTACATTCCGAGCAGGCAAGCGTGATTTTTACTCTCATGGTTTGCACCTCCGTATAAAATTTGCGGTTCTCTTTTGCACAAAAAAAAGAGATAACCTCTCACAGCAATTATTATATCACCGTAAGAGGTATATGTCAAGCTTTTTTTGCAATTTTTTCGCATTTACTGCGCCGCGCCGCTGTCGGGCGCGCTCACCGCAGGAGGAGCCGTTGGCGCCGACGGAGCCTGCGTTGCAACAGCAGGCGGCTGTGTCACGGTTGCGGGAGTCTTAGTCGGAGCCGGAGCTTTTGTGGGCGCGGGAGTGACTTTTCTGGACGGCGCGCGTCCGCCCGTTCTCGGACGAATTGTCGCGGCAGGGCTTGCCGACGGAGCCACAACCCCTCCCGCCACCCGATCGTTCGGCGGAGGTATCGGCGTTGCAGACGGAGCGGGACGAAGCGCAAGCTCTTGTTTATATTCCTCAACCTCACGCTCTAATTCAGCTATACGGTCGTCTTTTTCCTTAAGCTGCATTTTAAGCTGCGTAATCTCCCCTACTGACGCGCGAACAGCCTGCCCTATGCCGCCCGTATCAGTCGCGAAAAAGTATATCGCGGCGGCCGTTAAAATAACGGCTATTACTATAACGACAACGACCGCTTTTTTCTTATTTTTATTTTTCTGGTCATGATAGCTTCCGTAAAATATTCTGCGCGGCATTATTATCTCCTCCAAAATATTATTTATATACATTACATATCAGTCTTTCCATTTACATTAACATTGTACCACATCATTACCTGAAAATAAATATAAATATTTTTCTTTTACAGTTTTTTTTGTAATTTCCTCAATCGCTCTCGCATACCATTTAAGCTGAATTTCATATTTTTTTCTTATTCTCTCAATTCCCTCAGGCGTTTTTTCATACGCGTCTGTTTTGTAATCAAGCAATACTATATTTCCGTCATCATCAATAAAATAACAATCTATAATTCCCTGAACTATAATTTTCTCTTCTTCGGGTGCGCCTTCAAATATTTCTCCGGCTCTCGCAAGTATCTCAAACGGCTGCTCCTTAAACACCCGCATGCTTTTCCGCGCGCGCTTTCCCAGCTCTGTCTCATAAAACGCGGCTATTTTATCCGCGCGTACGCTGTCTGCCGCTTCCCTGCTCAATCTGCCTTTTTCACACAGCCTTTCAATATGCCCTTGTATAAACTCCGCTCCAATATTTTCAGCCCTGTCGTCAAGCGTCTGCATAACATAATGCGCTGCCGTACCAATCTCCGCGCCTGTAAGACGTCTCTCAGACAAAAATCTCGGACGCTTAACAGGGTCGTCTCGGTATATTTTATCTGAAAACGTAACCAAATCCGCCTCTCCGTTCCAGTTTTCCGCCTGAGTGCGTTTAATCTGTGTGACCGTAACCTTAGGCGGCATATGAGTATATGCCTTATAAGGATACGTATATGAAAGAATCGCATCCGGTTCGGTTATTGTTTCATTTTCCAAATTTATAATATCCTGCGCCGCAGAAATTTTAGCAGGATTATATTCAACGCAATGATAAAGCCATCTGCCGCTTCTCCGAGCAATCGGCGCAACCCAGTCCATAAAGCATTTTGCCTTTGCAGAATCACGGGCGTTTGCCGCTCCGCCCGGATACATCATATCCCACTGAGCCTCAAGTCCCATAGCTCCCGAACGCGGCGCGCCGACAACATACAGCTTCTCCTTCGCTCTGGTCATTGCCACATATAAAACACGCATACTTTCGGACAATTCCTCTTCCATGTTTTTCTTTTTCACCGCGTCATATGTAATATTAGAGCAAAGACATCTATCCTCATTTATGTATGACAGACCTATACCGCTGCTTCTGTGAAGCGCTATGTTCCCATCAGCGTCCTTGAACTGTCCGCACATGCCCGCCAAAAATACAACGGGAAACTCCAGCCCCTTGCTTTTATGCATAGTCATAATACGCACAACATCGTGCTCTTCGCTAATCAGCTTCGCCGGCGAGAGGTCGTCGCCTTCTTTTTCTGAAATCTTATCTATGTAGCGGATAAAATGGAAAAGGCCGCGAAAACCCGTATTCTCATATTCCTTTGCACGCTCAAACAGCAGCCGTAGATTTGCCTGCGCCTGACCGTCGTCCCATGTTCCGGTCAGAGCGTAAAAATCAGTTTCTTCATAAAGCGTCCATATCAGTTTATCGCTCGGCATATATTTCGCATATCCTCGCCAGCAGGTTAAGCATTCGAGGAAATATCCGCATTTTTCATCTCCGCTTTCAGCCGCGGCAGTGACGCAGCCGTAAAACTCACCCTGCGAAAGACTGCGCATTTGCGCAAGCTCCGCGTCGGAAAAGCCGAAAATATACGAGCGCATCAAAGCTATAAGAGGAATATCGCACAGCGGATTATCTATAGCTTTGATAAGCGAAAGCATAATTTTAATTTCGGGTCTGTTAAAATATCCCGTCGCTTCAACATAGCAGTCTATTTGTTTTGCATGGAGAGCGTTTTCGTATATATCCGCCGCGTTTTTAACGGAACGGCGCAAAATCGCAATATCCCGATTTTGTACATTGCGGTATTCAAAACCGCCGTCCGGCGATTTACACCGCACTTTGAAATGCGACCTCTTCAGCTCCTCAATTTTATCCGCTATAAACTCCGCCTCCGCCTGAACCGCGCTCACGCTTTCCTCTCCATCCGCAGGAAGCGTCACAACATAAGCCTCTGCGCGGTTTGCGCCCGATATATTCTCATTAATCTCCTCATACGACAAATCGCCCGCATAAAGCTTTTGGTTTTCATCATAAACAATTTCCCCGACCCGTTCGGACATAACCGCCTCAAACACCTCGTTTATACTCTCAAGCGTTTGTTTCCGGCTTCTGTAATTTCGGTTTAACGTAATCACGCGATTGCGCTCGTCGCAAAAAGTATCAAGCTTATGTTTGAAAATTGTTGGGTCTGAACTGCGGAAACGATATATGCTCTGCTTCATATCTCCGACCATAAACATATTTGTTCCGTCTGAAATCTCGCAGAAAATCGCTTCCTGAAGCGCGTTTATATCCTGATATTCGTCTATCAAAATCTCGCGGTACTTCCTCCGATATACACCGCGCACATCAGGATTGTCGCGAAGCATACGGTATACGGAACGTTCAATGTCGCTGAATTCAAGCACGTTTCTCTCGGCTTTTATATCGTCCATCTTGCGTATATATCTTTTTGTCAGCGCACACAGCATATCCATATCCTCACGCAGGGCTGTGATTTTTACTCGCTCCGCGTCAAGGTCTATTTTATACGGCTGATTTTCCGAATATGCTTTTTTCACGCTGTCGCGCATGTGACGCACCCGTAAAAAAACATTATCAAAATCATCAATCGGCTTATCTCCGTCTTTAAGAGCAATATCCTTAATCTTTCCCGCCTCGGTTGGAAATCTCGCCCATTTAAATATGCCGTCCTCTCCGTCGCGCAGACGGCAAAGCGATTCATAGTCCGCTCTTGCCGCTTTCCACGCGCCGCCCCAGTAACGCGACGCCGTTTCATCGTTTTCCATAACCCCGTCAAACAAATCCTGCGCCTCTGCAAACGTTACAAAAAAAGCGGCGCGTATAATATGTATAAGAACCGCGCGCATACCTGCGATTGCCGCAGACAACGTATCCTCGTCCGTTTCCGTCTCCCCGCGCAGAATCTCAACCCACTCGCTTTCCTCTATTTCACCCGCGCCAAAGACCGCGCACTGCTCGTCCAACCACTCCTCCGGCTCAGGCAAAGACATTACAAATTTATAAATACTGCTTATTATATCTGATAGCAGCTTGTCGGAATAATTTCCCGAATATTTCTCCGCGAACTCGCAGAATTTTTGCGCTTCTTCCCCAACACTCTCATAAAGATCGTCGAACATTTCTTCCATGCCTTGCTCGCGCAGCAGCTTTGCCTGCGCGTCGGTTGCCGGAGCCACAGCCGGGTCCACGCCCGCTATATGAAAATGACTCCTTAGCATACGCATACAAAAAGAATCTATATTTGAAATATCGGCTCCGCCGAGAAGCCTTTGCTGACGCTTCAAATGGCGGCGCAGAGTTTTGTCTCCGCGCGCGTCGTCCATAGCCTGGCTTATGCGGTCGTTTATGCGCTGCTTCATTTCCGCCGCCGCCGCTTTAGTAAACGTGACCACCAAAAGACGGTCGGCGTCCTCAAAAAATCCTTTTTCATCCGGAAGAAGCTTTCGTATTATGCGCTCAACAAGCACTGCTGTTTTGCCCGACCCCGCCGCCGCGTTCACAAGCACGTTACAGCGGCTTGTTTTATCCTCATCGAGCCAGCAGGTGTTTATAGCCCGCTCCTGTCCCTCGTTCCATTGCATACGCTACTTCTCCCCCTTTACTATATCTCTCATTCTATCCCAGGCAAGCCTCGATTTTCCGCGTCCCTTTAAAAGCGCGCGGTGCGAATGCACCGACGAATCAAAAAGACATATTTCTCCGTACGGACAATATCCGCATGCTGTTTCCGAGCTTCTCTTATATGGATTTATATCAATTTTTCCTCTGTAAATATCCCGTTCAATTTCCTTTGCCGCCTTTGACGCATACTCCTCCAAAACCGATATATCCTCGGTTGAATGGATATCGCCGCCAAGCCTTCCGTACCTGTCGTATTTAACGTTTAAAAACTCGCTCTCCGTCTTATCCGCCATGCCTATATCCATTGTCTGAACCTGCTCTTCTGTATCGGCAAAGAATATTCCAGTCATTTTTCCGCGCGTTCCGGCGTCCTCCTCTTTTTCAACAGTATCATGAATTTTCTCATAGAACATGCCTGTAACGAACACCTCGTCCGCTTCGCCCTGCATCGGCACAAAACCTCCGGAACGATAAATTTCTACCGCGCTCGCCGCATATACGGCCAGCTGCAAATCAAGCTTATCGTATATATCCGCCGCATCAAAAACTTTCGAGCCTGTTTTATAATCGATAATGCGTATATACGCTTTTCCATCCTGCTCCATAACGTCTACGCGGTCTATAATTCCCCGAACCTTTATATCTCCCGTGAGCGTGCAGGAAAACTCCTTTTCGCACGCAGCGGCAATATACGCTCCGTTTCGCAGACTCTTGTTTATTATATCAACGCTTGCTAAAACAGAACGGCGCACCCGCCTTAAAACGCTTTCAACCCTTCCCGTGTCATGAACAAGCTTAGACACTGTCTTTTCCCTCGCCTCGCTGCAAAGCTCGTCCACTATTCTGCAGCTTTCCTCTGCGCTCAGACTTTTCCACCTCCGCGCCGCCTCGTCAAGACTCTTTGCGCTGCCGGATACGCGCGCGCAGTAATTCTGCACCAGATAATGACAAAGATTTCCTATATCCAGTTTTCGTATCTGCCACTGTTCACGCTCCCGAGCATTCAAGCCATAACTTAAAAAATAACCGTACGGACATCTGGCATAATTCTCAAACTGCGTTATGCTTCGCTCTCTTTTTTCACCGTATATATTTGCGGCAATCTCCTCCGATATTTCCGCTTTCATCCTCTCGGAACGTTTAATTCTCTCTAAACGTCTGCTCCATTTTTCTTCGCCCGCATACCAGTTTCGCACAGCCGACCAGCTATCGTCGTCAATATGATGCATAAGCCTGCCAAACACCGCCTTAGGCGACGGCACAATCCCGCCGCTTCCGCTGAGAGCGTTGTCTGAGCGCGCAAGCTTCGGAAATATACGGCAAAGCTCGCCTACAAACCGCGCGGGCCTTAACGCGTTGTCGGAGCCGTCCGCAAGCGCATATGTAACATAAAGCTTTTCACGCACACGCGACACCGCCTTAAACAGTTTAAATTCCTCGGCAAAATTTTTCGCGCGCGTATCAGGCGCGAGCAAAATCTCTATTTCTTCAAGCGCGCGGCGATCGTTGTCCGACAAAACCCCCTCGGTATGCATTTCGCGCGGAAGCTTCCCGCTGTTCGCACCCATAAGAAACAATGCGCGCACGTCCGATGTGCGGCTTCTGTCAGCTGAACCGACTGCAACCGCGTCCGACGCGGTAGGAATTATCCTTATTTCACAACATGAAAGTCCGTCTTCAATATATTTTCCAAACTCGTCCAAAGTGCATCTCTCATCGCCGAGCGCTTCAACAATCTGGTCGAGCGCGTCTGTTAAAAGCGACCACACGCGCTCATATTGCTCGGCTTCGTTGTCTCTGCCGCTTTCATAAAACGCGCGTATCTGCATACGCAGTCCGTCGGGCAAATGTATATCCTCAAGAAAATCATATAAAGCTTCCGCAACCTTGCGAAAAGTTTTCCTTCCGGCACACGCTTCTTTAAACGAGCGTATCGGCGCAGTTATTTTTCGCCTGAACTCGTCTGTCAGCAAACCGCCTTTATCCTCTTTGCCCGTCGCCTCGCCGAATAATTCAGACGGTCTGTCGCTCCACGGGTTATCCGAAAGCCACTGCCGCGCTCCGCGAACGCCGTATTTCAAAACGTAATTTTCCAAAAGGTCAATCATATTCTCGTCGAGCGGCAAAAGTCCTTTTTCCGTCTGTTCATAAACCATGCCTGTACGAAGATAGTGAAATATGTCGTCATAACGCCAGTCCGAAGATAAAATATGAAACAGTGACAGCAAAAGCGCAATAACGGGATGGGTCGTAACAGAAGAAGTACTATCTGAAAAATATGGTATTTCATAATCCGAAAAAACAGCTTCAATCAAATGAGCGTATTCTCCCGCGTCGCCGCAAAGCACGCTTATATCGCGATATCTCATACCGCCCGATACAAGGCGAACTATCTCGTCTGCGGTATGCTCAACCTCGCTGTATAAATCCCGTCCCTGAAAAAGAGATATTTTATCTGTAGGCTTATTATAAACGGCTTGTCCCCCGCCCCAGTTTTCAAGCAAAAAATAAATTTCCTCGGAAATTTCTCCGACGCGCCCCTTCTTTGCACAGAAATCTCCCGTTTTACAGCCTGCATCCCTTGCAAGCTTTTTTAATTTACCATACGTTATACGGCAGGTGTCATAGGTGTCGTCTTCAGGGTCAAAATCCTCGTCCGCAGGAATACACAGCGACACTCCTGTATACCGCGCCTTTTTCATTATGGCGCTTATAACTGCATAATTTTGCGGGAGAAAATCGGAAAACTCGTCAAACCAAACCGCGTATCCGTCAAGCATGTCAGAGGATGTTATATACTCGGCAACCATACTCATATCGTCGTCGCTGTCCGAAAATTTTCCGCTTAACAATTTTTCATATGAAGAATATATATTTGCGATAACACTCATCTTTCGGCCGAGCGCCTCGTTTTCTATGCTTTCCGTCCGCTCCGCCAGCATATCCGCCGCAACCTCATAACGCTTAAATTCGCTTATAAGCTGAGAAAGCGTGTCCATAAATCCGCGCTTCCCACGGCACAAAGCAAATACTGCGTCGGGGTCGTCAGTTGTTTCCACCGCGCGCCTTAAAAGCATCTGCTTTCCGGCGGCAGTTATGTAATCGGGCGGCGCGGCAAGCTCGCGCACACGATATGCAAGCCGCCCGAATGTTAAAACCTCAATCCCGTTAAGACCAGTTCCTCCAAACCGCTCTGCCGCCTGCCTTTCGGCTGTGTGCGAATATTGGTCGGGAACTATCATAATCATAGGCATATCGGGATATTTCTCTCTTGTTTTCTGCATGCGCTCAAAGCATGCGGCTGTTCTGTCAATCCCAAAGCCGCCCAATATTGTCTCCAGATACATAAGCCCACCCCTCTGCGGCAATATATTCCGCTGTATTATACCCTTATCATACTACAAACGGCAGTAAATAGCAATTCAATTTAAAATGGAAATTTTTGCTCCGATTTTTTGAAGCTTTCCAATCATATCGTCATATCCGCGTTTTAAGTGTTCTTCGCCGCGCACACGGGTTTCTCCCTGAGCCGCAAGTCCGGCAAGCACCAACGCCGCGCTTCCCCGCAAGTCCTGACCCTCGACCTTAGCTCCTGTAAAGTGCCGTCCTCCTTCAATCACAGCGGTTCTGCCGTCTGTTTTTATGCTTGCGCCCATGCGATTTAGACCTCCGACATGCAAAAACCTGTTTTCAAACACCGTTTCAATCACAACGCTTGTCCCCTCCGCAAGACATAAAAGCGTTGTAAACTGCGACTGCATATCGGTTGGAAATCCCGGAAACGGCATGGTCTTTATATCGGACGCACACAGTATTTTTGACGCGTCGATTGATACAGAGTCTTCCGTTTCTTTAATTTTCGCGCCCATTTCGCGCAGCTTCGCCAAAACGGGCGACAAATGCTGGGGTTTAACATGACGCACCGTTCCATGTCCTCCCGTTACGGCAAAAGACAAAAGATACGTTCCGGCTTCAATTCTGTCTCCTATAACCGTATGCTTCGCCCCGCCAAGCTCGCGCACCCCCTCAATCACAATCCTGTCGCTTCCTGCGCCCGAAACTTTTGCTCCCATATTATTTAAAAATTCTGCAAGCTCCGATATTTCCGGTTCCGCCGACGCATTTTCAATTACGGTTGTTCCGTTTGCGAGCGTAGCCGCCATCATTATGTTCTCAGTTGCTCCCACGCTTGGAAAATCAAGATAAATCTGCTCTCCGTGTAAACGCGGCGCCGTTATTTCAATAAATCCATGACAATTCTCAATTTGAGCGCCCATTTTACTAAAGCCCTTTAAATGCAAATCTATAGGACGCGCTCCTATACGGCAGCCTCCCGGCATACTTATCCTCACGCGCCCTGTCCTCGCAAGAAGCGGTCCCGCAAGCAGAAATGAACCGCGCATTTTATGCGCCAATCTCTCGTCGAGCCTTTCAGGACATAAATTAGGATAGTAAATTTCATCGCCATATATCTGCGCTCCCACGCTCTCAAGCATGGCAAGCATAACGTGTATATCTGTAAGCTTAGGAATATGACGGATAACAGCCTTTCCGCCTGAAAGCGCAGTTGCGGCAAGCACAGGAAGCGCGCCGTTTTTTGAGCCTGACACATCAACCGCGCCGCATAATCCGGGCGACGCTTGTATTATAAGTTCGGACAAGATAAATCCCTCTTTTCATTTTTTATTTTATTTTCTGCGTGCAAAAAATTAAAAAACATTTGTGAAAAATAACGCGTCTCACTGTATTTTGCTGTGCAAATACAAATAATTAACGCTATTTTCCGCCGCCGGCAAATATCAAAAGCAATATTGCTTTTATATTTGCCGTTTGCCTTACGAACTCATATAACGGTTAAATATTTTTTAATGTTTATTAATTATTTTTATTTTACAATAAGATTATATCCAAAAAAGCGCATTTACTTCGGTGTAAAATTTACAGTTTCCGAAAAATGCGCTTTTTTCTATATTGTTAAATTTTTCATTATCTTTATGACAGCTCCACCTTGTCCAAAATCCCGCCAAGCTTTGCCAGCGCAACGCCGTAATTCGTTATAGGCACGCCCTGCTCCTGCGCGCGTCTTATACGCGACAAAACATACCTGCGGTTAAACATACAGCCGCCGCAATGAATAATTAAATCATAACAGGATAAATCTTCAGGAAAATCCATCCCGCTCACCATGTCTATATGAAGTTTTTCGCCAACCCTTTTCCGTAAAATCCTCGGAATTTTCACGCGTCCTATATCTTCTTCAAGCGGAGCGTGCGTACACGCTTCGGCTATCAGCACGCGGCTTTCTTCGGTTAAAGCGTCAATCGTCTCCGCACCGTCTGCAAAGACGTGAATATCACCTTTTGACGCCGCCATTAAAATTGAAAACGACGTTAAACGGCTTTCCTTCGGTTTCTTTGCATACACATCGGAAAACACCTGAGAATCCGTTATAATCAGCTCAGGCGGTTTTTTTAGATTTTTTAAAGCCTCTTCAAGCTTACCGGTCGTCACACAAGTTACAACGCATTTCTTATCAAGCAAATCGCGTATCGTCTGCACCTGCGGCAATATCAGCCTGCCCTTTGGAGCTTGAATGTCCTGCGGCATAACAAGCAGAACGCTGTCTCCCTCACGCGCAAGAGAAGCTGTCAGACTGTCTTTTTCATAATTTTCTGGTGTTAAAGAAATCAATAAGTTTATAAGCTCTGAAATACCCGCCCCGCTCTTCGCGCTCACCGGAATCGTCGATACATCAAGCTCACTGCTTATTTTTCCCGAAATATTATAATAATCTTTTAAAACATCAATCTTATTCAAAACCGCGGCAACGGGAATATTTCTTTTTTTCAAAATCTCCGCCCATTCGCATTCTGCTTCAATATCCCCATCGGAGAACACAATTATCGCAATATCCGTTTTATCTATAACGGCTTTGGTTTTTTCCACGCGCAGTCTGCCAAGCTCGCCCTCGTCGTCAAAGCCTGCTGTGTCAATAATCATACATGGTCCGATGCCATGAACTTCCATAGCTTTATACACAGGGTCAGTGGTGGTGCCCGCAATATCGGATATAAGCGCCGCGCTCTGCCCTGTTATTGCATTTATCAGCGAAGATTTTCCGCTGTTTCGTTTTCCGAAAATAGCTATATGCAATCTGTTGGATGCGGGGGTGTCTGTAAGTCCCATTCGCACACCTCCTAAAACCGAAAATCGCGCGAGCCGCCTTTAATATCCGCAAGCCGCTCAATAGTCAGCGCACGCACTTTTTCATTCGGTATCTCTTGCACTGTCTTGTTTATCATATCATATCCTTTTTCCCGCGTTTCTGTGCTTGCATAATCCTCCAGATATTCTGCAAGCGTCATGAGCGCGTTTGGCTGGCAGCAATTCGCAATCTGTCCCGTTTTCACAAGGGACATAAAACGGTCGCCTGTTCTGCCCTCGCGGTAGCATGCCGTGCAAAAGCTCGGAATATATCCAAGCTCCAAAAGCCAGCCGACAACCTCGTCAAGAGAACGATTATCGCTTACTTCAAATTGAGACGAATCCTCCTCTTCCTCCTCGGCATAGCCGCCAACGCTTGTGCGCGACGCTCCGCTAATCTGTGATACTCCCAGCGATATCACCTTTTCCCGCGTCTTTTTAGATTCGCGCGTCGAAATAATCATACCCGTATAAGGCACGGCAATACGCAAAATCATAACAATCTTTTCAAAAATCTCGTCAGAAATCGCATTCTCATATTCAGACGGGTCAACGTCGTCAGCAGGACGTATACGCGGAACGCTTATGGTGTGCGGTCCGCAGTTATACACCGCCTCCAGATGCTCCGCATGCATAAGAAGTCCTACAAAGTCGTATTTATACATATTAAGACCAAACAAAACCCCGCATCCAACATCATCAATTCCGCCTTCCATAGCACGGTCCATAGCTTCGGTATGATACGCATAATTGCTTTTGGGTCCTGTTGGATGAAGCTGTTCATATGATTCTTTGTTATAAGTTTCCTGAAACAAAATATATGTCCCTATTCCCGCATCTTTAAGCTTTCGGTAATTTTCAACCGTAGTCGCCGCTATATTCACATTAACGCGCCGTATGGCTCCGTTTTTATGCTTTATTGAATAAATCGTTTTTATGCTTTCAAGCACATACTCTATCGGACAATTCACAGGGTCTTCGCCCGTTTCAAGCGCAAGACGCTTGTGCCCCATATCCTGAAGCGCCGTCACCTCGCGGACTATATCCTCCTGCGTTAGCTTACGGCGTGGAATGTGTTCGTTTTTATAATGATATGGGCAGTATACGCAGCCGTTCACGCAATAATTGGACAAATACAGCGGTGCAAACATCACAATTCTATTGCCATAATTGCGCTGTTTTATGTCCCTTGCAAGCGTTTTCATTCTTTCAGTATACGCCGCGTCGTCGCATTCCAGCAAAACCATCGCCTCCCTGTGCGACAACCCTTTATATGTCCCTGCTTTTTCAAGAATTTTATCTATCAGCTCAAAGTTATTTTTATTCCGGCGCGCATATTCAAGCGTATCAAGAATTTCTTCATTATTTATAAACTCCTCCGCTTTTTTTGATTTCACATTATACATTTTTAACGCTTCCTTTCGCTGTGTCGTCAAATATTATTTTACGCCGTTCACCTTACTTCTGTCAAGTATTTTATATTATTTTTGTATCATATTATAGCCGGCTCTAACCCTTATTCCCGCATTTAAAACTTCTAAATTACGCCGATATATAATAATATGTTTTACAAACGATTAAAATTGTGGTATATTAAAAAAGAAGAAATATTCATATCAACTTAAAGTTATTGACAAAATGGAGAATAACGCTATGAACAGTAAAAACGAATTTCTAACTCTGTTAAAAAAAATCATCGAACCTCTTCCGCCGTTATACACGCCTGAACGCGCAGGGCTTAACATTGGGCAAAGCGGTACATACTATGATAACACTACAGTTTTAATGGAAGGATTTGCGCGTATTTTATGGGGCTTAGTACCCGCATGGCACGGAGGCGCGGATCTTGGCGAAGATTTCAAAAAAATATATCGTCAGGGGCTTGCTTCGGGCACAAATCCCAAAAGCTCCGAATATTGGGGGAAATGTCACGACTGCGACCAATATTTTGTTGAAATGGCGGTTATTGCATACGGATTAATTTTATGTCCTGAAATTCTATGGGAACCGTTAAATGATAAAGAAAAAGACAATCTTACCGCATGGCTTAATCAAATTAACGAACACAAGCTGTGTGAAAGCAACTGGCAGCTTTTCGGTGTTATGGTTAATACAGCTCTTAAAAAGCTCGGCAGAAAATATGATAACGAACGCATGGAAGAAGAACTTAACATGTTTGAACGCTGGTATCTCGGCGGCGGCTGGTATACCGACGGCTCAAACGACAGGTGCGATTATTATATATCTTTCGCTATTCATTTCTATTGCTTGTTTTATGCCGCAGTAATGGCTGATGAAGACCCGAAGCGCTCTGCACTCTACAAGAGCAGAGCGACAAAGTTTGCCAAAGATTTTATATACTGGTTCTCCGATAACGGAGAAGCTGTTGCCTATGGTCGTTCACAAACATACAGGTTCGCTCAGTGCGCATTTTGGGGCGCATGCGTTTTTGCGGGAATAGAGCCTTTTCCTCTTGGTGTTATTAAAGGGATAATTTCCCGCAATCTAGAAGAATGGATGTCAAACCCTATTTTTGACCGCGACGGCGTTTTAACTATTGGCTACAGATATCCGAATCTTATCATGACTGAAGCATATAACGCTCCCGGCTCGCCGTATTGGGGCTTAAAGTCTATGATTATACTCGCGCTTCCGGATAACCACAAATTCTGGAGCGAAGATATTCTTCCTCTTCCACGGCTTGAAAATGTTAAAACACTGCCAAACGCACGCATGATTATGACCCGCTCAGACGGACATGTGTGCATGTTTACGTCCGGCAAATTTGGCGAGCCGTGCGAAAACCTGTATCCGCCCAAATACGCAAAGTTTGTGTATTCGTCAAAATATGGCTTCAGCGTTCCCCGCACAAACTATACTCTTAACGATGCCGCCGCAGACAGCATGCTTTTATTTGAAACCGGCGGATATTTCTATCCGAGAAAAGAAAGCTTATCATGCGTAATCTCCGACGGTCAGATAAGCACTGTATGGTCGCCGACGGAGGACATAGTCGTAACTACAAAAATAACGCCGACGCCGAACGGTCATATCCGCGAACACACTATTGAAAGCGGCATAGACTGCATCGCGTACGACAGCGGCTTTGCGCTGCCTCGTTTTGAAAGCAAAACAGAATACTCGGATAATACCGCTAAGGTATATAACGACAACGGCTATTGCTCAGTAACCGGAGACGGCAGCGCCATTATTATGACTCCGTCGCCAAACACAAATCTTATGACCTCCTGCGCGCTTATTCCGTCCATCCAATATACCGTCAACAAAGGTACCAATAAAATAAAAACGATTGTTGAATACAAATAAAAATAATTCGGGGCACTGAACCCCGAATTATTTTTATTTAACTTTTATACTCGCTATAATCGCTTCAAGCTCAGCGCGATATGCTTCCGTATCATAAAGCTCGGGCACACGCGCGCGTATTATGACCTCTCGGCTATCATTCGGAGCAGTAAATACGCGCTCGCAGCTGCCGTCTGAATATTCCGCACTGTACGAGTAATAGTCATTTTTATAAATTTTTATTCTTGACGGCTCAGCCGTTATAACCGCGCCATTTTCTTTGGACTGTTTTGCCAGCTCCTTCGCATGGGCAAGAGACTTTTTTGTTGTCCACTCTCTTTCCTCCGCATAATACAATTCAAGCTCCGCGCCGGTCGTCCGGTCATAGTAGACGCCGTTTTCTGACGGCACATACGCGCAGGGCAGCATAAACGAGCAGCCGTTCACGTTAATTTTAAAACTGTCGTCCGGCGGCAGCAATGCATACATCGGATATGCCTTATCCGGCGCTGCGGGTATTATGCTGTTCATAATCTCAAGCCCGCGCTTTTCATCAATCTCTCCCGATATTGATATTCTGTATTCTGTATCTACGCTTGTAAAAAAAACATATCTTACAGACTGATCAGCCGTTTTCACCGTATATGAAAATGTGTCAACAGACGCATATGTACGCGGCGTTATTCTCGAGAACTCTGCTTTATCTGTATCAATTTTTTCTAATCGGCGTGAAAAATCCTTCCACGCAAGCATACCCGCACTGTCTGTTTTAGGAGCGGCGTCTATATCTATACGTCCCTCTTCTCCGCTAAAAGCAAGGTGTCCCGATGTTAAAGTCTTTAACCTGCGATAATCGGCGGGAACCTTCATTGAAAAATTAATTCCGTCGACGCAGATGCGACGGTAACCGTCCTGCGCGCCCGACATATCAAACGCGCTTTTTTCAAAACCGGCAGTAAGCGAAACGGCGCAGTCCTCCGCTTCATTTAACGCGCTGTTCTCTGTTTCCGAATAACACGCGGCTGTTATAAGCTTATCCTCCGACCAAACGCGGCGTATGAAAACCGCTTCATTGTCGTTAATCACTCCAAATGAAAAAGAATTATCGCTTTTTCGTTCTGTTATATCACCGTCCTTATAGTTTGCACGAAGCATTTTTAAATCATCATAATACGAATATCCTTGCGGAAGCGGTTCAGAATAAACCGATAAGGTCACTCCGTCTTTTGCAAACTCTATTCGTGTCTCATCCACTGAGCGGCCGGACAATAAAAACCCATTTGGTCTATTCATACTCCATCCACGCACACTATCCCCAATTTTTTCAGCCTCTTCCCATGTCGTTTCGTATTTCGGCTGTTTCTTTTCGGCAACGCCTTCGCTATTAATAAATGTATTTCTTATAACATATATCTCCTCCGCATATGCGCCAAAACCCGCGGCAAGCATTGATATTACAATAAATACAGCAAATATTTTTTTCATAGATATCCTCCGTTTATCAATTTAACTATGATTTTATTTTACCATATTTAATACGCCTTGAAAAGTTTTTCTTTAAAAACAATTTATTTCCGACTCACAACCGCAAACATTAAGCTATTAAAATCAGGCTGAGCTGCGGTAATTCCATTTTCAATCAATACCAAACCGTTTGACTTTATTTCTCTTTTAAAGGTTTCAAATGTTACCTTCCTGCATGTTGTCGCGGCAACTAACATTTTTCCCGATTGATGCTGCCGCTCCCGAAGCTTAAACGCGTCGTTTATATCGCTCTGCATTTCCTCCTCTCCATCGCCCATTGTGCAAATCAACGCTATTCCGTTTTCTGTCAAATGCTCTCTTATAAATCCATAAAATCGATTTCTGTCCTCTTGTAGAACGAGCATATGAACAACAGCCACAGAGTAAATAAAATCATATCTATCTTTATGCTCACCGTTAATGCAGTCTAATATATTAAAACAATGTTTAAATAAAGGCATAGTATTTTTACAGTATCTTATCGCCTCCTCAGAAACATCTGTCGCCATCAGTCTATAGCCCTTTTTCAGTAATTCTCTCGCGTCTCTTCCTTCCCCGCAGCCTATTTCAAGTATGCTGTCTGCAATATTTATATTATATTTTTTTATAGTATCCAAAACAATCGGAGAATTTTTGCCGCTTAACCAGCTCACCCCTTTTGAATGCGCCGCTTTATACCGTTCATCATAAGCCTCGTAATACTTTTTCATTTCAATAACCTCTTAAATCCCTGATTTCACTTACAAATAATTATAATATCTTATAATAAAAATAATCCGGAGAATCGAACTCCGAACTATTTTTTCTGCCCACTTACAATGTTGTTATATCATAACGTAACGCCGTCCTTAAAAATTGCAATCTCTCGGTATCCGTTTTTCTCATTGTTTGTTGTTCTACCGCTTGCAACATTAATGATATAATCGACTAAACTTTCAGTTAAATCCTCCCCGTCAATAACGGGGCCCGCGTTAAAATCAATCCAGTGCGGCTTGCACTTTGCAATCGTACTGTTAGTCGCTATTTTCACCGTCGGTACAGGCGCGCCCAAGGGCGTTCCGCGTCCCGTTGAAAATAAAATAAGATTACATCCCGCCGCCGTTAAATTTGTCACTGCGACAATATCGTTGCCCGGTCCCGTAAGAAGATTAAGACCTCGTCTTGATATTCTCTCTCCTATTTCCAATACGTCCGCCACATCCGCGTTTCCCGATTTCTGCACGCAACCGAGCGACTTTTCCTCCAGCGTTGTTATACCGCCTTTTTTATTTCCGGGAGAAGGATTCTCATAGACCTCCTGCCCGTGACGTATAAAATAATTTTTAAAATCGTTTATAAGACGCACCGTTTTATCAAAAACCTCTCGGCTCTGGCAGCGTTCCATTAAAATTGTTTCCGCACCAAACATTTCAGGCACCTCCGTAAGTACCGTGCTTGCACCCATGCCGATAAGCGCATCGGAAACCTTTCCTATAAGCGGATTTGCCGTAAGACCTGAAAAACCGTCGCTTCCTCCGCATTTCAGCCCGACGGCAAGCCTTGACATATCGCACGGCTCCCGCTTAAATGTCTTCGCATATTCCGCAAGCTCGCCAATAAGCTCAAGTCCAGCCTGAAGCTCGTCTTCACATTCCTGTGTGCTCAAAAATTTCACTCGCCGTTCGTCAATCTCCCCAAGCGCTTCACGAAATGCCGGAATATTATTATTTTCACATCCCAAACCAAGAACAAGCACACCCGCCGCATTCGGATGATTAACAAGTCCTTTAAGCACACGCTGTGTTGTTTCATGGTCCCCTCCAAGTTGCGAACATCCGTAGGGATGTGTGAACGAATACACACCGTCGCAAAAACCGGCGTATTTTTGCGTCCCTAATTGCGCAAGCCGCTCGGCAGTTTTATTCACACAACCAACGGTATTAACAATCCATATCTCATTCCTTATGCCAACTCTGCCATCGGCGCGCACATATCCTTCGAACCTACGCTGCGATTTCGGCAGCTTAGCCGCAGGACGCGGATTATATATATAATCAAGCGTTCCCGCAAGCGCGGTTTTCATATTATGCGTGTGCACATGCTCTCCGTTTTTTATGTCCCTTATTGCGTACCCTATACAAAATCCATATTTTATTATTTCATGTCCCTTTTGTATATCACGTAGCGCAATTTTGTGTCCCTCATCATCACCATCGAGCATTACCGCCACATTATCTTTTTCATTAATTTTTAATGTTCTCATATCTATACCCTCTATTTACAAACAGCTTTCATTGCCTCGCTCACACCATTGGCATGTATAATATTAATATATTTCTCAACCGACGACATCAAGAACGATAAATCCTGCCCCCAATAATCATTTCGTGCAAGTATTTCCGACAGCGACGCGTTTTTCATAAACTCCATAATTTCAGCGTCGTCGTTCGCCTCGTCAGTACGATAAAACTCAATAAGCGCCGCAAGGGAAAACACCAGCCTTTTCGGCTCCTTGCCCATTTTTTCTATATATTCAAGGATACTCGGCAAAACGCGCACCTTAAATTTCGATACGGAATTAAGCGCAATACTCAAAAGATAATGCTTTATAAACGGATTTTTAAACCGTTCAATCACCTCGTTGGCAAACTTAACAAGCTCATCCTTAGGCAAATCAAGCGTTGGAATAATTTCTTCAAACAAACCTCCGCGCATAAACGAGAACACCGCTTCATCCTCCATAGCCCCGCGAACAGTTTCCAGCCCCGCAAGCCGCGCCGCCGGCACCATCATTGTATGCGCGCCGTTTAATATTCGTACCTTGCGCTTTTTATACGGAGTAACATCGTCCGTCCACAAAACGTTTAACCCTACTTTATGAAACGGTATTTCTTCGGCATATTTTTTATCCCCTTCAATAACCCAAAGGTGAAATATCTCAGCCGTATCTATAATATTATCCTGCACGCCGTATGAATCACACATCTTTTTCGCGTCGTCACGCGGATATCCGGTCACAATACGGTCTACAAGCGTATTCGTAAAATGATTTTCATTCTCAACCCATTTAATAAAATCACCGCCGTAGTTCCAGTCGTTTGCATACTTTATAACGCATTCTTTAAGACAATCTCCGTTTCTGTCTATAAGCTCGCACGGCAAAAGCACAAAACCGTCCAGCCCCGCGTCAAAACGACGCTTTAAAAACATTGTAAGTCTGCCCGGAAATGTTGAATTGACAAAATCATCTGATTTTTGTCCGCTTTTATATTCAATTCCCGCCTCAGTTGTGTTTGACACAATAAATCTTAAATCAGGATTTTCAGCGCATTTAAAAAACCCGTCCGTATCGCAGTATGGGTCTATGCCGCGCGTTATGCTTTCAATCACAGAGGTTTCCTCAACGCGCTCTCCGTTTTTCAGTCCGCGGAGATACAAATGATACAGTCCGTCCTGGTCGTTTATCATGCTAACAAGCCCCTTATCAAGCGGCTGCACAACAACAACTCCCCCATTCCAGCCACAGTCCTTATTAAGCTTGTCAATCATCCAGTCAACAAAACCGCGAAGAAAATTTCCCTCGCCAAACTGCAGAACTTTTTCTTTTAATTCACTCGGTTTCCCACGTTTTAATAAATCCATTTTTGTACTCCCTTTCAAACAAAAACAATCAATTTGTACTACGTTATGTGCATTGGCAAAGCAAACAGCAAATATAAAGTCCAATATTGATTTTGATATTCTTTGACGGCAAAAAATAGCGTCTATTGTTTGTCTTTGCTCAGCGAAACGTAATGAAACACGTAATTTTTCGCAAATATTTTTTATTTCTTTAATTGTTTTTTATAAAACGAAAAATAATTAATCTATGTATATAATATCACCATCTTCACACAAACGCTTTCCCTATATTGACTTTTTTACGTTCCTTATTTTGTAAGATTGACTTTATCGTCTTCTCACATTATAATATTACTAAAAGAGGTGATACAATGGAGCAGAATAAGATGTTTTACATAAAAAAACGCGAACGCCGATATCCGTGGAGCATGCCAAACTCCCACTATCACAGTTACTACGAAATTTATTTCCTTGTTTCCGGCACCCGCCGCTTTCTGATACGCGACCGCGTCTACGACATGCGCGCGGGAGACGTTATTATGCTCGCTCCCAACGTGTATCACCGAAGTATCGGCAGCGGCACGCACATCCGTGTAAATATTGAATTTACGCGGGAATTTATACGAAAATTTTTTACATCAAACTCATTCGCGCCTCTTTTAAACTGCTTTGAAAGCGGCTTTATCAGTCTTACAGAAAACGAAAGCGTCGAATTCTCAGCTATAACAGAGCGGCTTTCCGAGGAATATAAAAACACAGACAACCTCTATTTCATAACCTTTGCAGAAGCTATGCGTCTTTTATGCCGCGCCGCTAAACGACAAAACGACGCGCTTCCGTCAAATCAAGCGTTTTTCACCGCCTCGGACACACTTCGTCCCATTGTTGAATATATAAACACGCATTACAGCGACATATCGTCGCTCGACGATATTACAAAATCCTGTTGTATAAATAAAAGCTATATGTGCCGTCTGTTTAAAAAAGAAATGAACATCACTGTCGGAGACTATGTTAGTAATGTGCGCGTGCAGGAATCCTGCGAGCTTCTTGCTTCAACAGATTTTTCTCTGACACAGATAAGCCATCAGTGCGGTTTTTCCACACCATCCAGCTTTAGTCTGCAGTTTAAGAAAATGATGGGTTGCACGCCGTCTGAATTCCGAAAACAGACTAAAACTACAGAGCTTTAATAAAATCTCCGAGAACCTGTTCTGTTTTCTCAAGCGTTGTAAGCCGGAATATCTCATTTTTAATCGCAGAACTGTTTGGTATGCCTTTCAAATACCACGCCATATGCTTTCGCGCCTCCATAATCCCGCGGTTTTCGCCCTTATACTTAACCAACATGCGAACATGCTCAAGCGCCTGAACAATCCGCTCCCTGTGCGACGGCGCGTATGAAACGCTTCCATCCTGCAAAAGCTCGTTAATCTGTCTGAATATAAACGGATTTCCCTGCGCGCCCCTGCCGACCATAACAGCGTCGCAACCGGTTTTGTTTATCATATTCAAAGCATCCTGAGCCTTAAAAATATCTCCGTTGCCTATAACAGGGATTTTCACAGCCTCTTTTACGCGCCTGATAGTCTCCCAATCCGCTTCGCCGCTATAAAATTGTTCGCGCGTTCTGCCATGCACGGCTATTGCCGCCGCTCCCGCGTCCTCAAGAATTTTCGCAACTTCGGCGGCGTTTTCATCATTCCATCCCTTTCTGATTTTCACTGTCACCGGAACAGGACTTTTTTCGGTTACCGCACGCATTATATCTCCGGCAAGACGCGGATTTTTCATAAGCGCGCTTCCATCCCCGTTATTCACAATCTTGGGAGTAGGACACCCCATATTTATATCTATAATATCCGCAC
>CATJNN010000174.1 GCA_949742185.1 uncultured Clostridia bacterium
AATATCATATATAATAATATATTATAGCATATAATGTGCATGTTTTTTCGGTTGGATTTGGAGGAATATATATGTCGGAGGAAAAAAATAAAGTTACCGTAACGATAAGAAAAAAAGAATATACTATTATTGCGAATGAAAGCACAGATTATATTATGTCTGTCGCGAACGAGCTTGACGAAAGAATTTCTCAGGTGTCGGGAGCGAACGCGGCTTTGGGAGCGGAAAAATCTATTATTTTAGCCGCGCTGAATTTGTGCGACGATTATCTTAAAATGCGTCAGACAAATAACGCGCTCCAGCGTCAGGTTATGAAATGCGCTAAAGAAATGGAAAAGCTTCAGCAGGCGGCGGAAACGGCGTCCGCCGGAGACGACGAGACCGACGAGCTTCGCCGTCAAATTGTTCAGTATTCTGAAGAACTGCGCAAAACCGAATCGGAAATCAAACGTTTGCGCAAGGAAGCGGAGGAAACAAAAATTTCTGCTGACAAAGAAGCAGAATACGAAACAAAAATAAAAGAAATGCAGGCGGAGCATCGAAAAGAAGTGGAAACACTTCGCGCTGAATTTGCGCGCAAGGAAGAAGAAATGCTCGACATGATAGATCATTTATAGGAGTAGCTATGAAAACAGAACTGCTTGCTCCCGCCGGATCGTTCCACGCTTTGACCGCAGCGGTTCAGAGCGGAGCGGACGCCGTATATCTCGGCGGCGACTTATTCAGCGCAAGACAGGGCGCGGCAAACTTCACTATTGAAGAAATGAAACGCGCCGTGGATTATTGCCACATGTATGGCGTTAAAGTATATGCGGCCGTGAACACGCTTATAAAAGAAAAAGAGCTTGAGCAGCTTGTTTCCTATATAGAGGAAATCACAAAAATCGATGTTGACGCAGTGATTGTGCAGGACATGGGCGCGGTACAGCTTTTCCGCCAAATATCGCCGGACATGCCTCTTCATGCAAGCACGCAGATGACCGTTACAACCGCAGACGGTGTGCGCGCTTTGGAAAAGCTGGGTTTTGAGCGCGTTGTGCTCGCACGCGAGTTGTCGGAACGTGCAGTCGCACAAATCTGCCGCGAAACAAAAGCGGAAATTGAGGTGTTTTGTCACGGCGCGCTTTGCATGTGCTATTCCGGTCAGTGCCTTATGAGCAGTATCATAGGCGGCAGAAGCGGAAATCGCGGAAGATGCGCTCAGCCGTGCCGTCTGCCGTATACTCTTTTAGAAAACGGCGAACCTGTTGCAAACGGGCATCTGCTCAGCACAAAGGATTTATCTCTTATTAATAAGCTGGACTCTCTAAAGAACATAGGCGTATCCTCGTTAAAAATAGAGGGGCGTCTGAAAAAACCGGAATATGTGGCGGCAGTTGTTGGAATATACAGAAAATATCTTGACAGCGGCGAAAACGTAAGAGAGGCAGACAAACAGGAACTTTTAAGCGCATTCAACCGCAGCGGACTAACCGAGGGATATTTTTCCTCTCAAACGGGAAAAATGATGATGAGCCTTAAAACTCCAAGCAATGTTGCCGACGAATTATTTTCAGCCGACGTTCAGCGCCGCGCGCGTGAAGACGCTGACGTACGAAAAATTAACATATCCGTATCGTTCACGCTCCATTCGGACGACGTATGCCGCGTAACCGCATCCGACGGCGTTCACACAGTATGCACACATGGTACACAAAAAAGCGAATCCGCAATAAACCGCCCGCTTGACGCAGAACGCGTGCGCACACAGCTTTTAAAAACCGGCGGTACGCCGTTTACTGTTTGTGATACGAGCATAATTATTGACGATGGTATCACAGTTCCTGTAAGCGAAATCAACAGCGTGCGAAGGGCGGCGGCGGACGCGCTTATAACCGCGCGGCAAACTATGCCCGAACGAAGAATATGCGATTATTCAAAACAATTAATACACAAAACATATGACGAAGATATAGCATTAACCGTTCAGGCAGAGACGGCAGAACAACTGCGGGCAATCTCAAAATTCAGCGTCGATACATTATATGTCCCTGCTTCCTTATATAGCGAAACGTTACAAATGTTCCCCGATACAAATGTTGTGCTGCGTCTGTCTGAGCTTGATGACGGCAATATCATCAGCGGCGTTCCAGCCGTTATGGCGCAGTGTCTGTCACAAACGCGCTCCTATGCGGATCGGCGCGTATACGGCGGCTTTCGTCTGAATATATACAATTCCGAAGCGGCTCGTTTTTACGAAAACTTAGTTTCTGTCACGCTTTCGCCGGAGCTTAACCTCCGAGAAATACAAGAACTCACAGAAAACGCTGACATAACAGCCGAAACTATTGTCTATGGACGGCTTCCGCTTATGATGATGAAAAACTGTCCTATAAAAGCGTCGTGCGGGAAGTGTCAGAAAAAAACGCAAAAATATTCGCTGCGCGACAGGCGCGGCGAAATATTTCCGCTTATATGCGGCGATGAGTGCATATCAATTTTGCTGAACTCAAAACCGATTTTTATGGCGGATAAAGTCGAAGATTTGCGCCGCGCAAAAATAAATCGTATAAGATTAGTATTTACGGTTGAAAATTTTTCTGAATGTGGTAAAATAATGAATGTATATGAGCGTGCGTTTAGCGGAGAAGCTGTACAAAATCCCTTTTCGGAAAGCGGCTTCACACGCGGACATTATTACAGGGGCGTGCTGTAGCGTTGCTTTATACAAAAATCTTTTCATAAGATAAAGGCGGTATTAAAATGAAAAACTGGCTATGGATATTTATACTTCTTGCCGGACTTGTTCTCGGCGGATTTATAGGCGATATACTTGCGGCGTATCCGGGACTTACCTGGCTCGGATACGGTAAAGAATTCGGCATAAACACAGGGAGTCCGATGGTTTTAAACTTCTATGTTTTATCGCTCACTTTCGGACTCACAATACGCATAAATATAGCTTCCATTATAGGCGTGTTCCTCTCCATGCTCGGCTATAAACTGTTTGCAAGATAAGGAATCGATATGGAAAAGATATTTTTAGCGTCGTCGTCTCCGCGCAGAGCCGAGCTTTTGAGAGGATTAGGGCTTGAATTCACAATATGCGCTCCGGACGCGGACGAAAACATTATTGACAAAACAATTCCTATAAACATGTATGTGCAGGAGCTTGCGCTTTTGAAAGCTACCGCGGCGGCAAAAGAACTTATAGGAAACCGCGGAATTATTATATCCGCCGACACCGTTGTATGCATGGACGGCGAAATTCTGGGAAAGCCTCAGAACGAGCAAAACGCGAAAGATATGCTTGCGGCTTTATCCGGCAAAACTCACGAGGTATACACAGGAATTTGCATTATGCGTATTCATGACGGCTTCACTGTTTGCGAAAGCGAACGCACGGCGGTAACCTTTCTTCCCAATTCAGACGACAAAATAAACCGATATGTCAAAACAGGCGAGCCCATGGATAAAGCGGGCGCATACGGCATACAGGGACTTGGCGCGGCTCTCATAGAAAAAATTGACGGCGATTATTTTAATGTGGTTGGTTTGCCTGTTTCAAAGCTAACGTCACTATTGGAAAAAGAATTTGATATAAACATATTTTAATTATAAGGAGAGATAACTATGGCATTATTCGGAAAAGATATCGGAATGGACCTCGGAACGGCGAATACTCTCGTGCATATGAAAGGCAAGGGCATTATAGTCCGTGAACCGTCCGTGGTCGCTATTGACAAAAATACAAATAAAGTACTTGCGGTCGGCGACAGGGCAAACGACATGCTCGGCAGAACTCCCGGCAATATAGTTGCAATCCGTCCGATGAAGGACGGCGTTATAGCTGATTTCGACGTTACGCAGTCTATGATTAAAGCGTTTATCAAAAAAGCTCAGGGCTCGGGCAGTATGTTTAAGCCTCGCGTTATCGTGTGCATTCCGTCAGGAATTACAGACGTTGAACGCCGCGCCGTTGAGGAGGCAGTTGTTGCGGCAGGCGCAAAAGACGTGGCGCTTATCGAAGAACCTATGGCGGCCGCAATCGGAGCTAATCTGCCGGTGGAAGATCCATCCGGCAGTATGATTGTAGATATTGGCGGCGGCACAACCGAGGTTGCCGTTATCTCTCTCGGAGGCATTGTAACAAGCAAGTCTATCCGCGTCGCAGGAAACGCGCTTGACACTGCAATCGTGAACTTTATAAAGAAAGAATACAACTTAAATATCGGCGACAGAACAGCCGAAGAAATAAAAATAACAATCGGCTCAGCATATCCGTATAACAACGAAAGCTACTACGACGTTAAAGGACGCGACATGATTTCCGGCTTACCTACAAACGTACGCATTTCTGCGTCAGAAATACGCGAGGCAATGGGAGAGTGTATTAATGAAATGGTTGAAGCTATTAAGATTACGCTTGAAAAAACCCCGCCGGAGCTTGCGGCTGACATTATGGAAAGCGGCATAACGCTTGCGGGCGGCGGAGCTCTTATCCGCGGACTTGACAAGCTTATCTCCGAAGCGACCGGCATACCCGTGTATATCGCCGAAAATCCGCTCGACTGCGTGGCTCTCGGCACAGGCAAATCGCTTGAGGATATTGATATACTTGTGAAAACATCAGTCAAGAGTGTGAAATAAGGGATAGGCGGGATAAAATGTCTTTTCTTAAAAATAAGGTGGTTATAACTCTGATTATTATATTGGCGGCAGTTCTTGCGCTTGCGGGAGTTGCCGGACTTACCGGCGGAAGCGCAAGTCCCGTCGCTCATGCAGTGCGGCTGGTGTTTTCACCCGTTCAGAGGGCTGTGTCCGCCGTCGGTTCATCTGTATCGGGCGCAGTCGGCTTTGTATGGGAAATGCACGGATATAAGGAGGAAAATGAACGTCTTGTTCTTGAAATGAACGAGCTGCGCAAAGAAAACCGCAGCGTTGCCGATTATAAGACAGAAAACGAACGTTTAAAGGAGCTTTTAGATTTAAAAGAACAACATCCGGAGTTTAACACGACGGCGGCAAACGTAATCTCTTACGGGACAAACAACTGGGGAGACTATGCTGAGATAAACCGCGGAACAGCGGTGGGATTGTCGCTTGACAGCGTGGTTGTGACAGCGGCGGGCGTTGTCGGCAGAATTACAGAGATAGGTCCTAACTGGGCAAAGGTGTCGACAATTATAAATTCCGACCACGCTGTAGGAGCAAAAGTTACCCGCACCGGAGACGTTGCTATTGTTGAGGGCGATGTTCTTCTTGCAAAGGACGGCTACTGTAAAATGAGCTTTTTATCAAAAGACGCTTCTCTCGTAACCGGCGATATTCTTGAAACTTCAGGGCTTGGCGGAGTGTATCCTGCAGGACTTTCAATAGGAAAAATACGCGAGATTATGTCAGATAGCTCTGGAGCTATGCAATATGCTGTTGTCGAGCCATTCTGCGACTTTGATAATTTGCACGAAGTGCTCGTTATTAAATGATAGGAAAGGACTATTTCTGTGAAAAACATTAAACTTGCGGTCTGGATTGCCGTTATATTAATTTTGCAGACAGTTCTCTGCAAATACATAAAAATTCTCGGCATATTCCCAAATATAGCGTTTGCGTTCGTTATATCGGTATGCGTGCTGGACGATGGCTTCGCGCCTGCCGTTGCCGTATCTTCAATATGCGGCGCGCTTCTTGACGCACTTGTAAACCGCAGCGTTGGAATGTATACGATTATGTTCTCATATTCCGCAATATTATGCCATGCAGCAGTGGAAAAATTTTTTAAACCCGGAGTTTTGATGACTTTTGTGGCAACCGGTATATCATACTGCATATGCAATATGATATACATGCTTTTCGGCTTTTCCGGCTACTACGAAACAGGGCTTGCGCGAATTATTCTGCATATAATTCTTCCGTCTGCGGCATATACCGCGGCGATTTCCGCGATAATCTGTTTTTTACTTAAACACACAATATACCGCAATTCCTCCGACATAACGCAGGGAGGCGTATTATGACTGAAAATAAAAAACGATTTACTTTTCTTATAATTGTTGTCGCGCTGCTCGCACTCGGATTGATTGCGCGCCTTTTTTACCTGCAGATTGTAAAAGGCGAACAGTATATGGCAATGTCAACTCAGCGTTATACAACAAGCATGGTTGAAAAAGCTCCGCGCGGCGAAATACTTGACCGTTACGGTAAGCCTCTTGTCACAAACCGCGTCGGCTATTCGCTCATGCTGCAAAAAACCGACATCTCAGACGAAGCCTTAAACGACGTGCTTTTGAAAATAATCCGTACTTTAGAGGGCTCGGAATATGAATATTCCGACACTCTGCCAATCTCCGGCGAGCCTTATAGCTTCGATTTCACAGACGACAACGACAGCGGCAGCGCTGACGACGAACGTGAAGCATGGTTTAAGGATAAAAAAAGTCTCAAACCGGAAATGACAGCCGAAGAAGTTATGCAGGTTTACAGAAAAGCCTATAAAGTAGGCTCAGGCTACACTCACGACGAGGAGCGCAGTATTATCGGCATGCGCTATGAGCTGAGCATACGCGGATTTTCTCTCGCGTCGCCATTTATCATAGCAAACGACGTTGATTTAAACGTCGTTACGCAAATTAAAGAACGTCAAAGCGAATTTGAAGGCGTTGTGGTAACAAAAGACTATATCAGAAATTACAACGAAGGAACGCTCGCGGCTCATATTCTCGGCAGAGTCGGCAAAATGAACGCTCAGGAATATGCGGAATATAAAAACAGCGGATACGGATATAACGATATTGTCGGGAAACAGGGAATTGAAAAGCTCATGGAGAAAAATCTTCGCGGCACAGGCGGAACCCAGGGTATTGAACAGAACGTGAACGGAAATATCGTAACGCTTGCCAAAGACGTACCCGCCGTAACCGGCGACTATGTTATGCTCACTATAGACCGTGATCTGCAGAAAGTTGCCGAGGAATCCCTTGCGGCAAATATTGCGAAAATCCGCGCGGCGGGCGGCTCGCCGTCGGCACGGCGCGGCGGCGACTGCAATGCGGGCGCGGCTGTCGTGCTGGACGTGAAAACAGGCGATTCGCTTGCATGCGCGACATATCCGACATATGACCCTGCTGAATTTAATAAAAATTATAAAACTCTTTCCACAGACCCCGACAAGCCTATGTGGAACCGCGCCATCAGCGGCACATACACGCCCGGCTCCACCTTTAAACCATTAACGGCTATAGCGGGACTGGAGGCGGAAGTTATCTCTCCCTCTGAAATTATAGTTGACGAAGGCGTATACAAGGTCTGGAAAGACTACCAGCCCTCCTGCTGGATTTGGTCGGAACAACACAGAACTCACGGCAGACTTAACGTATCCGGAGCGATTGAAAACTCATGCAACTATTTCTTTTATGAAGTCGGGCGCAGACTTGGTATAGATAAGATTGACCAATACGCTGCCGACTTTGGTCTTGGTGAACTTACAGGCATAGAACTTTCCGAGGAGAAAACAGGAAACGTCTCCAGTCCGGCATATAAAGAAAAAGCGTTTAAATCCGCAGAGGATAAAAAATGGTATGCGGGAGACACTGTTCAGACAGCGATTGGACAGTCGTACAATTCCTTCACACCGATACAGCTTGCAAATTATGCGGCGACAATAGCTAACGGCGGAACGCGTTATAAAACGAATATAATAAAAAATGTGCGCTCGTCAACTGACGGCGCTATTGTGCAGGAATTCCAGCCAACGGTTATTAAGCAGAATAATCTTAGAGACTCGACTCTTCAGGCCGTTAAGGAGGGAATGAAGCGAGTAGTTGACGAAGGCTCGGCAAGCGGCGTATTTGACAATTATCCGATTGAAATAGGCGGCAAAACAGGTACTGCTCAGGTTGGAAAAACAGTTACAAACAATGCTATGTTTATAGCTTTCGCACCATTTGACGACCCTGAAATAGCCATTTGCGTTGCGCTTGAGCACGGACTGCGCGGCGCTAACGCCGGATATGTTGCAAAAGATATATTAGACGAATACTTTAAACTTGGCGACCGTGCAGTGTCCGGCTTCGCAGCCGGCGCACAGCCTAACAATACAGATTTGCTTCCGTAAAAAACTTAGCGCGTTATCCGCCCACTGATAATGCGTTAAATATTCTTTATTATTTGTGGGCAGAAAGGCATAGGGGAATTATGAAAAAAGAATATGTGGTCTTAAAGGGCGCGCGCGACGGCGTACACGTGATTTTATCCGATGAAATGCCCGTCCGACTGCTTATGGACGAACTGAAAGAAAAATTCGAGCAAGGCAGGTCTTTCTTCTCACAGGGAAGCTGCCATATAACGTTTATGGGCAAAGCTTTCACGCCGTCTGAAAAACTTAAGCTTGAAACAGAGGTGGCAAAAACACTATCCTCCTGTGACGTCACAGTTGGATATGAAAGCGATACCGTTTCAGACGAGCCTGTCGTCTACACGAATTTAAATGAAGGCTACACAAAATTCCATAACGGCACCCTAAGAAGCGGTCAGCTCCTTGAATCAGAAGGAAATCTTGTGGTGCTTGGACATATAAATCCCGGAGCCGAGGTTGTTGCGGCAGGAAACATCATTGTTATGGGAGCTGCTAAGGGAATACTGCACGCAGGCTGCACCGGCAACCGTGAAGCTTTTATAATTGCGCTTAACATGTCGCCCACACAGATACGCATAGCGGACATAATAACCCGTCCGCCGGACAACGATGTACGAAGCGAAATTCTGCCTGAAAAAGCATACATAAAAAATGAAACTATTTACATTGAAGATTATTTAACAAAAATATAAACAAAATTATAGACAAGACCATATATTCTGTGGTATAGTATATACAATAGATATATAATGCAATGAAAACTGGAGGTATTACATTATTATGGGTGAAGTAATCGTTATAACGTCCGGCAAGGGCGGCGTTGGAAAAACCACAACCACCGCTAATGTCGGAACGGCGTTATCGCTTTTGGACAAGAAGGTTCTTCTTATAGACACCGATATAGGCTTGAGAAATCTTGACGTTGTTCTTGGGCTTGAAAATCGTATTGTATACGATATTGTCGATGTTGTTGAGGGGACATGCCGTCCTAATCAGGCTATGATTAAGGACAAGCGTTTTGAAAATCTATACCTTATTCCTGCCGCTCAGACAAGAGATAAAACATCGGTAAATCCCGAACAAATGAAAATTCTCTGCGAGGAACTCAAAAAAGAATTCGACTACATAATCATGGACTGCCCCGCCGGTATTGAACAGGGCTTTAAAAACGCTATAGCAGGCGCTCAGCGCGCCATAGTTGTGACCACTCCCGAGGTTTCGGCAGTGCGCGACGCGGACAGAATTATCGGTCTTTTGGAGGCAAACGACGTACACAACGTACGTCTTATTGTTAACCGTCTTCGCGTGGATATGGTTAAAAAGGGCGATATGATGAACGTAGACGATATTTTAGATATTCTTGCAGTCGGTCTTTTAGGTGTTGTGCCTGATGACGAGGGCATCATAACGTCAACAAACCGTGGCGAACCCGCTGTTACCGACGCAAAATCTCTCGCCGGACGAGCATACCGCAACATAGCAGACCGTATAACGGGCAAAGAAGTTCCCGTTATGGACTTAGAGAAAGAATCAGGTTTTATAAACGCAGTTAAAAATCTGTTTAAAAAGAAATAAAAGGGGGACGAGTAAATGGATTTTTTCAATTTTTTTAAAAGTAAAAAGGAGTCGTCCAAAGACAAGGCAAAGGAAAGACTTCAATTAGTGCTCATCCACGACCGCGCTAATGTCTCCCCTGAATTTTTGGAAATGCTCAAAGGCGAAATTCTAGAGGTGCTGTCTAAATATGTGGAAATAAATCAGGAAGACTTCGACGTTACGCTAACCAGCGCACCTAATGAAGACGGCACTCGCGAAGTGCCCGCGCTTGTGGCTAACATACCGATTATGCAGATGAAAAGACCGGAGGAAATAAACAACAACAGGAAATAAGAATGGAGTGAGTGTGTTGAATATCGCATTACTTGCGCATGACAAGAAAAAAGAACTTATGGTACAGTTTTGTATTGCATACAAAGGTATTTTGGAAAAACATTCATTATTCGCAACAGCCACGACAGGTAAGGTGGTTTCTGAAAACACCGGACTTAAAGTCTATCGGTTTTTATCGGGTGCGCAGGGCGGCGACCAGCAAATAAGCGCGCGGGTCGCATACAATGAAATTGACGCGGTTTTAGCGTTCGACGACCCTCACAACGCAGACAAATACGATAGTCAGATTATGCCTATGCTGCGCCTATGCGATATGCACAATATTCCAATGGCGACAAATCTCGCAACAGCCGAAGTGCTTATCAGAGGACTTGAACGCGGCGATTTAGATTGGCGCGATATTGTAAATCCCAAGTAAATAAATGCGCGCTTTTCCATTCAAACAAAACGCATACAGCATTTTATGCTGTATGCGTTTTATCTTTGCTGTTTTAAACTGCCTCAGGCTGCGGACGGACATATTCATGCACACTCTCCCCGCATTCCGCTAAAAGCAACGCAAAATCATGTTTCATATATTTATATATCTGCGACATAACACTGTCAACCGAATGATCAGCGGTAAAGCACACAATATCATTATCGTCGGTAATAAAAGCCGCTATAATTCCTGAAATACTTAATATCTGATTTAGAAAATCACGCTGTTCTCCGTCTATACTTTCACGGCTGTTAATTACATCACAGAAAAGCTGTATATCGTTATTCATTAATGCCTGTTTACACTTGGAAATTCGTTTCTGCTCTTCTATAACGCTTTCCATAAGCCGTTTCTGCTTCGCCGTCAAACTGCGTGCGCAGACGCTTATCTGTTCCGCTGTTAAATTCTCAACACTCCTCAGCTCAGGATTGCGTTCTTTTAAAATTTTAACAGCCGCTTTTATTTCACTATTTACTTTTCTTTTACCTCCGCCATTATTTTTTCCTCTAAGAATAACCAGCTTATGCGGCTCTAAAGACCACGCATAATTTTTATACGATAAGTCTCCGCAGTTAATGGCTGAAATCATATTTTTTTCCGCGCGAAGCGCGCATATTTTATGAGCCGCTCCTATATGCGACGGTTCCTTTTCCGCGCTTTCACAAATGCGCACCTTATGCATATCGTCGCTCCCATTTCCAAATAACGCGCAAAACGCATTTATCATGCATATTCCTGCCGCACTGTTATCGGCAAACGGATTGCTCATCATATTAACGTCGTGGTGAAAAAGCATATCCACTCCGCTTGTAAAACCGTATTGAGCATATAATTTTTTTACAAGTTCTCCCTTATATATTTTCTTGGCAGAAACAGGAATATCAGCTTGCGAATACGATATAAGCATTGTTGAATCACTTTCCTCCAAATTTATAGTGTCGTCTCCACGCTTACGCATCACACATGAAACCTTCATACTTATGGGCAAAATCAAAGCTGTACCCCCGTTCTCCGCGCCAAGCGATCCGGATATGGTAAGACAAACAGGCGCTGAAAAATACCGCGCCTGCGTTTCATCTCCCTGATACCGTTTTGTGAAATCCTCCTGTAGCTTAGATAGAATCATAAAAATTTTCATTTCCTTTCTTACTGTAAATAATAAATAATCTCTGCGCTGTCTATCTTCTTATTAATACCTTTATTTTCATTTTCTTTAATTTACCCAGTATGTATAAAAATTATTTCTCATAGAATAGTATTAATAATTACGACGTATATTCTATTAAGAAAGCAGTGATTAAATGAAACGCTGTCTTATACGTACGGCAAATAAACATCATGTTTTTCCGTCCCGCATAACAACAGGACTTTTCCACAACAGCGGCGGTTCGTTTTTGGTTATTGACCTTCCGTATACCGCCGAAGAACTTTGCCGTGAAAAGATACTTCGCCGCGCCGCGCGGCGCATAAATCGGATAATCAGCTCGGACAAAGCGTACGTATACGTTCCGTCCTGCCCTGTTCTGGAAAACGCTCTTAATTACCGTATTCCTGACGGCGCAAATGTCACGGCTCAACTTGCTGACCGACTTTTGCAAAAGATTATAAAAAACCATGGAATAAAAGACGCTGTGATAGGCGTTTATGACAATCAGCTTACATGTCTGGCAATACAACTGATTGAGCGCGCCGCCGAAGTCTCTCATGCCGTTCTGGTTTTCACCGAACGAAAAGAAACGGCCGAAATTTATGCTGACAGAATATTTAACCGCACCGGAACGCCTGTTTGTATATGCTCAAGTATCAGCGAGGCAAATCTGATTCTTGCTGTCGATGAATGTCCGCACACATCTGCATACGGAGTCGATATATGTGAAAAAAATCCCGATAAGCCATGGGTGCGCAGGCTTCTTTTCCGTTTCACAGGCGAGGCTGAAGAAATGAACGAGTTATTCAATTCTTGCGTTGACCAAAAAACAATAGATTTTTTGCTCGTCTGCGGAGTAAATATTACTATTGGCGAAAACACGAGCTTTATAGGATATTCGTAATAATTAATTGACAAAAATAAGAAATGGGGGTATAATAGGTGTATTATAAACTGGAAGGAAGAACAAAAATGGCTGAAGAAAAAGAAATAATATTAACCAAAGAAGGTCTTGAAAATCTTGAGCAAGAGCTTGAACAGCTTAAAACGGTACGCCGCAAGGAGGTTACCGAAAAAATAAAAGAAGCGTTGTCTTTTGGGGATTTATCGGAAAATGCGGAATATGACGAAGCGCGCAACGAACAGGCTGAGGTTGAATCGCGCATAAATCAGATTGAAAGTATGCTTAAATTTGCCCGCGTTATTGATGAAAATGACATTCAGGCTGATATTGTAAGTCTTGGCTCGCATGTTAAAATTCTTGATATTGAATTTGATGAAGAACTGGAATACACAATCGTCGGTCCTACGGAAGTTGACCCGAACAGCAAGCTGTCATACGAATCGCCTGTTGGAGCGGCTCTTATGAATCATACAATAGGCGATGTTGTTGAAGCGGTAACGCCCGGAGGCACGGCGCAATTTAAAATCCTTGATATAACAAGATAATATTACACTCTAGCAGCTCTGAATTAACGGAGCTGTTTTTATTAATTAAAATAGGTCAAACGCTTCTGTTGTATATGTAAATAAAAATAATTCTGGGCGTCAACCCAGAATTGTTTTGTCTGTCGTCTCACAATACATTTAATAAAAATATAGAGGGATTAATTTCCCTCTATATTTTTTAATCTCTATATGAGCTCTGGAAATCGGGATATGCCGACGCAAGACCATGCTCCGTAGCGTCAAGCCCCGTTATTTCCTCATCAGGTTTTGCACGCAGCACGCCTGCTTTCTTCAATATGCCAAACAACACCGTTCCCAGAACAGCCGCCCAAATAATCAGAGAAACAGCCCCAAAAGCCTGAACTCCAATAGCCTTAAATCCGCCTCCGTAGAATAGTCCCGGCAGAAAACTGTCGCCTACAAGCGCGGAATCACATGCAAACAAACCAACCGACAGCGTCCCCCATAAACCGCATACGCCATGCACGCTAATCGCGCCGACAGGGTCGTCAATTTTAAGCTTTGTATCAATAAACGGAACTGCAATGCAAAGCAACACGCCGGCTACAACGCCAATAATTACAGATGCGAGAGGCGAAATAACATCGCACGGAGCAGTAACCGCCACCAAGCCTCCAAGAATACCGTTAAGCGTCATGGAAACGTCGGGCTTTCCATAGCGGAACCATGTGAAGAACATGGTTGTTACAGCCGCGGCGCAGGCGGCAAGATTTGTTGTGATAAACACCTTTGCCGCAACATCAACGCTGCCGTCAGACAACGCTCCGCTTGAAGCCGGATTAAATCCAAACCAGCCTACCCACAAAATTAATACGCCGAGTGCTCCTATTAATATATTGTGACCAGGTATAACGTTGACCTTTCCGCTCTTTGTATATTTACCTATTCTCGGTCCAAGGATTGCCGCTCCGACAAGCGACAGCGTACCGCCGAGCATATGTACTATAGCTGAACCTGCAAAATCGTGGAAGCCCATATCAGTCAGCCAGCCGCCGCCCCAAACCCAATGACCTGCCACCGGATATATAAACAGTGAAATTGCCGCACTGTATATACAGTACGCCTTAAAATTTGTTCTCTCCGCCATAGCGCCGGATACGATTGTCGCCGACGTTGCGCAGAACACCGTTTGAAAAAACAACGCTGTATAATTAAAATCAGGATTTTGACCAATAACGCCCGACAAACCGTTTAAGAACGTCTCTCCGAACGGCTTTCCTATAAAGCCGCCCACGCTCTGCCCCCACATCAATCCGTAACCAATAATCCAGTAAATAATTGAACCGAACATAAAGTCCACAATATTTTTCATTATAATATTGCCTGTGTTCTTGCTTCTTGTAAATCCCGCTTCAACCATCGTGAAACCCGTTTGCATAAAGAACACCAGAACTCCGCCGAAAAACAGCCAAAAGCAATCCAACGCCGATGTCAATAATTCTATAGTCATAATTATCAATCCTTTCTATAATAAAGCTTCCTTGTCCTCCTCGCCTGTCCGGATTTTTATTACACGGCTGACAGGCGATATAAAAATCTTGCCGTCGCCGATTTCGCCCGTACGCAGCGTCTTTATCGCCGTATCAACAACGGTCTGAACCGGCACCGAGCATACAACCATCTCAACCTTAACCTTCGGAAGAAGGTCGACTGTATATTCTGTACCCCTGTATATCTGCTTGTGCCCTTTCTGAACGCCGTAACCGAGCACATTGGTAACGGTCATACCGTTTATGCCAATCTTATTCAGCTCATTTTTTAAATCCTCAAGCTGACTCTGCCTTATAATAATCTCAATTCTTGTCATCTCATCTGCCATGAAAAGCACCCCTTTCTTTTTTTACACATTTTTAGCTAAAAAATAAGACGTGCCGCATAATTTATGCGGACACGTCTTTGTGTCTCCGTTAATATTCTTAACTTGCCATTATTATATGTCTGAATTTTACGATTGTCAACATCTTTTTTTATTTTTAGCTGTTTTCACAACAACACATTAGCAAAATAAATACAAATTCTATAATTTTTTATAAAAATAAATTGAAGCGCCGAACTCCAATTTATCTTTTCTGCTATTTCACAGTACATCTAATGAAAATAAACCGAGACGCCAAACTTCGATTTATTTTATTGTTATTTCATAACACACTTAATAAGGGCAGGAAAATCCTGCCCTTAAAATAAAATTACTGTGCGCCGCCTTCATTCATAACCACGCCGTCTTCGGTTACAGTGCCTTCCATAACAGTTCCCGCGCCTTCCGCCTGCGCGTCCGCGGGAGCGGCATTAGCAGGCTCAGAAGCTCCGTCCTCCGGAGCTGCGGCAGGTTCGCCGTTATTCGCTCCGTCCTGCACATTTATATCTGTGCTTCCGTCAGCGCCGCCTATTTCATCTTTTTTCTGTTTTTCTTCCTCAATACGCTCTTTTCTGTCTACAGAATCAACTCGCTTACGAATCTCGCCCCATTTTGTATCAAGCGTTACATCGTCGCCAAGACCGTATTTTTCCTTGAATTGCTCAAGTCCGTCTTCGCCTACCTGCTTGCGAAGCGTGAGCGCGTCTTCAACCTCTCCCCATGTTGTGTTTTCCGTAACGCTGTCGTCAAGCTCTAAAACCTGCTTAAGCGTTGCGAAGTCCATCATATTCATCTGCGCCATAGTGCCCGCTGGAATTGAATAGTATGCCGCAGACTCGCTTGTGTTAGCCGGCATATCCGCCGGAAGCCCGTACATTTCTAAAAATTCGCTGAGCTCCATTCCTGCTCCCTCAGCCACCTCTGAAATAGTACGGCCCGTAACGTCAATATATTTTCTGTTATAAGGATTTCTGTTTAAAATCATATATCCCAAAACGGCAAGTGCGGCAATAACTATGACAACCGCCGCCGCAACGGCAATGATTCCTGCCTTGTTCTTTTTCTGCGTAACAGGTACAGCAGCCGCCCAGTCAAGTGAATCCACCGGCGCAGTTCCCGCGCTGTCCTTAGCGACCGCATCAATAACCGCATCCTCTGTCGCTTCCTCAACCGCGTCTACCGCGTCCACATTTTCTTCACTCTCTTCCGCGCCGTTCTCATCAATTTCAATACCAACGCTATCTTCCTCTGCCGGCATTTCGTCAACAACATTTTCCTCGTTCTCCGCGGCTGTCGTTTCCTCAACGGTATTTGTTTCGTTTTCTGTTTCCTTTATGCTTTCTTCAAGCTCGTTTTTATTTTCTTCGTTCATCACTCAACCATTCCTTTCCGTGCCTCAATGCACACATGAAAATTTGTCGGCGCGCCGAGCGCCGTCAAATTTTTGCCGTCGCTTTGCAAGGCATATAAATGAAACGCCTTGCTTATATTCACGAAAACAAGGGATAATATATATCCCCCGTTACTTTCAATTATTCTGCGCTTCCGCCGTCAGCTGCATTTTCTGCGTTATCCGCGCCGTCTGTTCCTTCAGCCTGAGCGCCGTCGCCTTCAGCGGACGCCGGCTGCTGAGCCGCCAGTTTCTCCTGCAGAATCGGCATTAAGTCGCCGTAGGTTATATTATCGTCGATATCTGTAATGCCGTAAGTCTCTTTAAGCTGATTAAGCCCGTCTGCTCCGCCCAAAACAGTTCTCGCAGGCGCGCCCATAATTGCATCTGCAAAAACCGCGTCGTCCTTAACGCTTTCCGGAAGCTCAAACTGCGAACGCACGTCTTCAACCGAAATCCCCTGCGCTGCCGCATAATTTGTAAGATTCATTGCATAAAGCGCCTGGTCGAAAGAAGTGTCTCCGTTCACATCGTCTCCAAGACCATACTTTGCTTTATATTCGTCAAGCGATATGCCCTCGCTCTGCGCTCTCTGACCAACAGTAACAACTTGCTGCTGCGGAACCTCGTTTTCCGTCAACTCCTGATTCTGCGCTTTCTCCTGCAAATTCTGCGTAATCTTAGGCACAACTGCCCATGCTCCCAGTCCCAGAACAGCTAAAACCAAAATAACAATAATGATATTCATCATTACATTAATAGTATCGCCCTTTCCGGCATGTTTGTTTTTTTTGTCCATTCGTAATAAACCCCTTTCTAAACAATTACATTAAATATATCACGAATGAGAAAAAATTGCAATATATAATTATTAATATTCTGTAAATTAAGCTTTTTTTATAAACGGAAACGCTCTGTCACACGCAGACGGTTCTCCCGCCGCAAACTTTTTCATTTCAGCATAGGTAATGCGCGCGTCTCTCACAAAATAAAGCGATAAAAACACGCACAGCCACATCTTAAGATATATGTTCATGTCAGCGACGACTGCCTCCGCAAAAGGATGTACAAACTTAAAAAACAACACCGACACAACACCCCAGCAAAGTGAATACACCGCGCACACGCGTCCGCCGAGGTTCACGCGCATATTTGAATAATCCCACCAGCGCACGCCGCACGCCGTCTCTGCCACAAGGCTAATGATATCCCCCACGCTGCTGCACACAAAAAACCCGCCGCAAAAAAGCAATACCGCGCTGTCTCTCGCCCATGAAAGCGACACAAGCATCGCCGCCGCGCCCGCTCCGTACACCACGCACATCGGACTTTTAAGCATCGTTGCGCGCCGCTGATATTTCCCCGTCAGAATAAAAATATACGCAGTTTCAAGCAAAAATCCGCCCACCGAATATATAAAAAAATAAAGAATTATATCAAGCATGCCAATCCTCCGAAAAGATATGCTTTTATTATCCTCGCACCGGTAAATATTTATTCACGCATAAATAAAACAATCGGGACGTCGAACCCCGAATTATTTTTGCTGTTGCTCCGCAATGCGGTTAAAAAAATAATACGGAGCTTAACGCTCCGTATTATTTTTTATTTTAGTCCTCCGACAGTTCGGGGAAAATATCGCTCTCCCACGCCCAGTCGTACGGCTGCATATCATTATTCCATATAAATATTCTTGCCGTATCGGGGATATTCTCCGCTTTTGTTTCCACATTGCGCAATGCTTCGGGAAGCTCCATCACATCAAGCACAGTGCACACGCCGTCGTCGTCATATGTCGCAATATATGCCTTACCGCCGCTGTTCTCCTTTGCCGCAAAAATGCTGATTCTGCCGTTATATTTTTCCAATACAAACGTCGGAAGCTCTGTAGTCGTTACTTCAAATGCATCTGTCAAATTCGCGCCGCTTACCGTAATCTCATGATTACTCGGCGTTGTGGAACCTTCTACATATCCGGTGTTCCACTCTACAATGATATAATACGTGCCGTCCTCTACATTATTAAATGTAGCCGTTGTGCCGTCTATCGTGCCTAAGATAAATTTATCTGTATTATTTTTATCTTGGAGCGAAATAGATTTAACGCCCTTGTCAACCGTTCCTGTAACCGTATATGCGGGAGTTGTGCGCACCTTGGTAGTTACCGATATATTATTCGGGGTAACAACCGCGTTTTCAATGACAATATTAACCGGAGCAGTATCTACCTCATACCCGTCGTCGCAGCTTACCGCTAAATAATGTGTGCCGTGCGGAATCTTAAACGTTATTTTATTTCCCTCTTTAACGCCATGATACATTCCGCCAAGCACAATGTCTTTAACATGCTCGTCAACCGTTATCTCCACAGTGTGCAGAACCTCTTTTGTCTCAAGCGTCGCCGTCACGTCCGCATTTGTAACCGTTATTTTATCAACAGCCGTACCGTTTACATTGATTCTGTCAATCTCATAATCGCCCGCATAGAAATCGTCAAGCTCAATTCTTACATCATATTCGCCCGGCTCAACGTCCGTAAATATCGCTGTGAAATCAACCGTCTCGATTGTGTCGCCTACATTAACAACCTCGGCTTCCTTATCTCCGAGCCATACCTTCTCAACCATGCTCGGCATTTTATGAATTGTTACCGTGTATGTTTCCGGCTGCGGAGGATTCTCCCCGCCGGAAAGAATGTCCACAAGCGACTTAACAATACCGTCCGCTACTCCCTCGTAGCCGTTAAGCAGTAAATCTGCCACAAGCGTTCCGTAATAGTAGTGGTTATGGTCGGCATAGCAAGCAATAATCTCCTGCGCCGCCGCTTCTCCTGCCGCCCACGCTTCCGTATCGTCTGACGTGGCGTTTGGTTTCACAGCGTCGCGCGCATCCTTTACATATGCGTTAAATGCATCGTCGCCCATTTTGCCTATGTCGATAAAGCCTGCAAGCTCGTCTTTGCGCGCCTCATATGTATTTCTTATAACAGCTTCATCTCTGCATCCATGGAATGTCTGCGTTGAACTGTTATATGTATCTCTGCCTTTCGGTCCGTCAGGAGTATAGGAATTTAAAATCACTTTCATTCCCATAGCAAGACATGAGTCAATATATAACTTCAAATTTTCATCCGTCGTATATCCGCCGTTTGTGCCCATACAACCTATCATAACATAGTCGCCTGGACATGCGTCTGTAAGAATACTGTTAAGCGACCCTGCCTCGTAATACTTTTTAAGATTACTTCCGCCTGTTCCGTTGTTTGTAAAATCGGCAACAGCCGTAAGCTCGGGATATTTATTCAGATTTTCAGAAAGCCTTAACGCCCATGACTGCCCGTCCGGAGTACCGTTGCCGTCTCTGTTTCTGCTTGCGATTGTAGAATCGCCTATAGAGTATACATGCGGCTTTTCGCGCGCAGTTTTCGCCTCTGTCGTTTCAATAGAAATTGCCGCAACCTGAGAATCAGCAAAACTCAAATCCAATATACCGTCTTTAACAAAAATCGGATACGATACCTCAGTAAGCGCAGCGGTGTTATTTCTGTCAATTCCGGTTAAATCAGCGTTTACCGCTTCCGCTTTTAAGCTTCCTTTATATGTAATTTTTACATTATAAACCTTATTCGCATCAAGCTTCGTCTGGAATTTGAAGGTTCCCGACAGATAGTCTGTTTTAGCTTCTGTAAGAGACGCGTCTCCTCCCGCCGTCGCGGTACCTATAATACCGTATGTAAGATCGTCGCTATACATAGTCGTCGGCGTAACAGGAGTATATCCGTCCGCTATATCCTCATCCGTTCCCGCGCCGAAGTCAAACGATAAACCGTGAATGTCTACCTTTATTGCAGATGAAATCAGCTCGTTATCCGTATTTGTCGACGTTGCACGAACCCATACCGTGCACGGCTTGGCAGTTGAATTAACAGTCAGCACACCATCTGAAAGCGTTACGCCTTCGGCAGTGGTTGGATTTGCATTATTTTTATCATAAAGCGCATATGTAATCTGCTTTCCTGCTATATCCTGCCCGTCCCCGTTTATAACTGTCGCTTTAAATGTGTTTTTCACCTCTGCTCCCGCCGTCATGGGAATCGTAACGCTCGTTACATATTCTTTGAAGCTTACGCTGTCGCTTGATGATGTGAGCGTAATTGTTTTTGTTTGCTTAACTCCGCCTATTATAGCCTCAATCGTAATCGGACCCGCGCTTGCGCCGTTTTCAACTGTAAGCGTTGCTATATGGCTGTCGTCCGCCGACGGTTCAATTCGAACGTTTCTGGGCGAGTTAACCACAGACCATGTTGCCGCGCTCAGCATATTATAGCCCTCTGTCGTTTTAACGTCCGCCGTCAGCTGAGCCGTTGACGCCGCCGCTCCTTCCTCCTCGGGTATTGTCATGGTTTCCTGCGTTGAAGTCATAGCAAAAGTGGCCGCGTCTGCCTCGGCTCTGTAGATTTTAACGTCGTTAAAGTCAAGACTCCCCTGCATATTATCAGGAGTACGCAGCATATAGAATGTGGGAGCGTCTCCTCCCGCCGCGTCTGTAAAATCCGCAATTTCGCTTTCTCCGAGTTTAACGCCGTCCGCGTCATAAACCACTGCATAGCATTTTTTAGCCGCCGCGTCAGATATAACAACAAGTCTGTACCATTTATCCGTTGCCGCGTCAGTAATCTTATTTCCGTTTATATTAAGCGCCGAGTCTTTAAATGTAACGGAATATGCAGTTTTATTTTTCCATGAATTCGGCGCTTCCGATTTTAAGACTATGCTTGAATTATCCGAATGGAAACGTATCTTCTGATCAAATATAACCTGCGAGTCTTTCACAGAGTCTATCGTGGTTGCCGCAAAAGTGGAACTACGGTTGGATAACGCTTCAAGACGAAGGAATCTTCCGCCTTCATCGGAAGCGATAGAAAGCTTTCTTGTGTTTCCGCCATATGAAACCCAATTATCTGTAACCGCGTCTTTTATGAGCTTTGGATCGGCTCCCGCGTCTGACGCAATATATCCCACCATATCTGGCGAATATTGATTAAAGTCCGAAACATATCCGCCGCGCGGCAAAATCTGCGACGCAGGCTTAGACGGATAACCAAGATAAACGACAGGCTTTGTAATTGACAGCGTCTTTCCATAATATGTAACATCGGCTGTAATGGAGCCGTAGAAATTAAATCCTACAGTTGACAAGGCAAGGTTTGCCGTGTGAGCAGCGTCGTCTGTTGTAAACACGCCGTAACCGTCGCAGTACAAATTAGTGCCTTCAACGTCCGTGGACGGCGCGCCGTTTTTCCAGCGCATACCCTTTAATGTGTATTTCACGTCAAAATCTTTTACACGGTTGTCTGGATTTTTAACTAAATCCGTTCCGATTTCGCCCACCGCTTTAACGCTGAATTTATTATCGGCTTTTACGTCTCCGTCGTTGGCGATTAATATGCCGTCCGCCGGATAATCGGCAAATTCAATTGAAACCATCGGCTCAATATATTCAGCGTCTCTTTCATATACTGCGGTATATGTAATCTCCGCCGTTACAGCCGTATCCGCAATCTGCTCGCTCGTCACATACGAAGCCGCTTTATCTTCAGAATATACGGGGTCTCCGTCAGTCGTCCAACCCATGAATACATATCCCGTTTTCTCTGTGCTTGTCGGAATTTTTGTGGCCTTGCCGCCGTCAAATACCATTTCATTTGATTCCGTGCCGTCCACATTATATGTAACTTTATATAAAGCTGTCTCTGAAATTTCCGCATCAATCTTGATATTATCAAACATTGCGCAATGCGAATTATTAATATATCCAAACAAATCAATCTGCGTTACAGCCGTTACATCAGAACTTAGAAAAGCAACATCAGAGGCCTCTTTTATCACAGCATTATCCGACTTGTTCGTGATTTTATATGAAAGCTTGCTGTCAGCCGTATTCATAGTAACCGAAACATGCATCCATTTATTCGTAACATCTCCGATTGCAACATTTCCACCCATAAGTATTCCGTTGCTTTTGTCCGAACCAAGATTAAACGCTGCGCCCGCCTTGTTATAAGTTATTTTACTGCTTCCGCCCGTGTTTCCTCTGACAGAAGCGTCTCCAAAAGACAAAATAGCGCGTCCGCCATTAGTATTATAATAATCAAGCTCAATTTTAACCTGTGTTGCTCCGGTCACATCGCTTGAAAAATCATAATGTGCAAAAGAATAACCGTTCTGCGCATTGCCGGCACATGTAAAACCTAATACATTAGAGTTAAGCGTTGCATCCTGTTCAATCGCACCCGTTATACGCGAATCGTCTGAGAATACTTTATTGCCGTCTTCAAAGTCAAACGATTTGCTTACTGTTTTCGCGCTTGCC
>CATJNN010000175.1 GCA_949742185.1 uncultured Clostridia bacterium
ACACAAGCACAAGAGCGATTATTCCCTGTATACCGAACGCTTGACTTTTCTCCCCGAGAAATATTGCCGACAGTATAACGCCGAACATTGGATTTGTAAAACCAAACACTGTCACTTTTCCGACAGGATTGTGCTTTAACAATATTCCCCATACGGTATATGCGACAGATGAAATCATTGCAAGATATATAAGAAGCGCGACAGAGCTTGGTGTGAAAACAGTCACTCTTCCTCCTGCAATGAGCCCCGCTGCGCACATGACAAGACCGCCGAGGAAAAACTGATATCCGCTTAGCACTACGGGATTTTCATCCTGCGAATATTTTTTTATCATGCCGGAGGAAAGAGCGTATGCGGCGGCGGATATAAGTATTGCGCCTTCTCCCAAAAACGACATGCTCATGTCGATTCCGCTTCCTGTGAGATTAATTATAACTATTCCGGCAAAGCCTGCTATACATCCTACAAGCTTAACCCATGTCATTTTTTCGTATTTGAAAATCAGAACTGCAAAAAGTATTGCTAAAAATACGTTTGAGCCGTTTATAATAGCCGCTTTAACGCCCGACGTATGCGCATGGCCTATGTAGAAGAATATATACTGCAAAATTGTCTGAACCATTGCAAGCTTCACGATTGACGGGACGGATTTCTTTTTAGGAACGAGCAATTTTCGGCTTAAAATACTGCCAAATATGATTGTCAGAATGCCGGCAAGCACAAACCGCATTCCTGCAAATAATATCTGTGAGGCAGTATCGCCGGACGCTATTTTAAAAAGCTCATAGCCTATTTTAATAGACGGAGTTGCGCTTCCCCATAAAATACAGCATAAAATAGCCAATGTGCATACTACGGGTGTTTTTGTGAGTGCATTTTTATTCATTTGTATAACCTCCAAACCATTTTTTCTGCTTTATTTTACCACACATGTTATGAATAAGCAATAAAGAAAATACGCCTGCGCATAGAACGTCGGCGTATTTTCTTTATTTGGTTGGTAAACGCGGAATAATTTACTGTACGTTTATTTGTACCGGCGCGCATACGGACAAAAAATCGTCGTTCCAAAAGAAAAGCTTTATAATTGTGCCGGCAGAGAAATTATACTCGGCGGAAAGAGTGTGCGCTTCGCTTGAAAGCCATATTTTTTCAAGCGAGTCGTTTTCGGTATAAACAGCCAATGTAAGCAGACCTTTTTCTATATTTGCGCCAACTTGGCTATAATCAGCGTCTATGCGGTGCACTCCCGAATTTATCAAAGCGTCTTCTTTTTTTAATATTTCACCGTCGATACTTATTATTCTTTCCGGTTTTGTCTGCCATTTTAAAATAGGATAGCCGTTGTTTATCGGGTTTTCAGTGTCGTCCGCTTCAAACGCTCCGCCCAAAGAGACTATAAACTCTGCGGATTTCAGTTCAGTATCCGTTTTCCCGCATAAGTCGTCTCTGTCATTGCCGGATTTCTGAACCGCGTATATATCGCTGTTTATTGTATCGCTTTTTAAAAAGTAACAGTTAGTTATTCCTGCCGCAGACACATTATATCCCGTCTGTCCCGCCACGCCGCCGGCATAGCTTCCTGTGCAGGTTACTTTGCCTGCCGCGTACGCGTTATTTATACATACGGACGAGCTGTATACATAGCCTGCGATGCCGCCGGTATATTTACCTTTAATATTTCCCATACTATAAACATTTTCAATGACAGCGCTTCCCTGAATCCGTCCGGCAATGCCGCCCGCATATGAATAAGACGTGCTTTCGGCGTTTCCGTAGTTTGCGCAAAGCGATATTGAGCCGCCCTTGGCAGAGCCTGTAATACCGCCGATATCTCCCGAGGAGCCTGATATATTTCCCTTGTTGATGCAGCCTGTAACCGAGCCTTCGTTTGTTCCCGAAATACCGCCTCCTGTCGCTTTACCGCTTATGTTAGTTTCAGAAATACAGTTTTCGATTGCGCCGATGTTATATCCGGCAATGCCGCCGGCATAACACGTGTTGTAGCCGATGTATGTAATTTCACCCGTCACTGTAAGATTCGACACCGTGCCTGTGACATATCCGAATAAGCCCGCATATGCGGCATTTGTCGTTTTAAGTCCGCTTATCGTATGACCATTTCCGTCAAAATTGCCGGAATACGGAGCGTAGTTTGATTTTCCGATAGGCGTCCATTCCTTGCCGGAGAGGTCGATATTTGAAGCGAGAATTGCGTTTTCACTGCTTCCCGAAAAGCTTGCGCTGTCAGAAAACCACGCTAATTCCTCCGCGCTTGTAATAACATATGCTCCGTGGTCATTTTTTTGAGGCTCAGTTTTTGCTGCGCCGTTCCAGTCATCTGCAAAAACTATTGAGGGAAATACGCCGATTAAAATGCATGCGGATACAAGCAGCGACGTTAGTTTTATATTTTTCATATAAATGGTCCTCTTTATTTTGTTAAGCTGTCTAATCGCGTCAGTATCATGGCAAACTGAGCTCTTGTGGCAGTGTCTTTCGGAGAGATTGAATTTTTATCCGTTCCGCGTATCAGTTGTTCTCCGACAGCCCAGCGAATAGCGTTTTCCGCCCAGTCCGATACGGCTGCGCTGTCCGAATATTCGGTCAAATCCGCTGTAATCGTTTCATTTGCTGTTCCTTTTAATTTAGCGTATCTGTATAGTATTACTGCAAGCTGTTCCCGCGTTACATTGTCGTTTGGAGCAAATAATCCTCCGCCAATACCGGATACTATACCGTTTTCCGCCGCCCAGCAGGTGAATGGAGCAAACCAGTCTGTTTCAGACACGTCGGAAAATGCGTTGTTATATTTGGTGTTTTCAGCGCCGCCTAATCTTCCTATAATCGTTACTGCCATGGAGCGGGTCAGTTTTTCGTCGGGCATAAATTCTCCGCTTTCATAGCCTTTTATGAGCCCGTTTTGAGCGGCGTATTCTGCCGCGGCGAAAAACCAATCGTCCGGAGATACGTCGGTAAACGACGCGGTTTGCCAGCTGTCGGAATAGTAAACTGTAATTTTATCGCCGTTTTTAACTTTATAATCGTTTATTCCGACAGAAGGACCTTCTCCGTTTATGGAATACATCCATCCGCTTTGCTCGCCGTTGGAGTATTCGCGTAATGTAGTCCCGTCGGGCGTTGTTATTTCGGAGATATATCCTTTTTCAAAGCCTTTTGCGCTGTAGCTGTTGTCTTTTAAAGCTTTTTCTATAACGTCGCGTGCTGTTGAATTTTCAGCTATTTCTATTCTTATTTCTTTCAGCCATTCAGAGAATTCCTTGTGTTTTTCATTTCTATGCACAGTGTCGCCTATAAGGGTAAAATATACCTCTATGGTTGCTTCAGCTTCGGTTTTAGCAGTGTTGTCGGATTTGCCGCTCGGCGAGCCGCCTCCCGAACTACTGTTCATGTTGTTATCGGCAGATTTGCTGAGATTTATCGCGTTATTGGGCATATCGGAAAAATCAAGAATATTTCCGCTTTTTTTCGATGCCATAACAGCCAGAGCCGCCTGTTTGGTAGATAACTCATTTGCGTCCTCGCTGCCGTATTCATAAACAAAGCCTGTTTCATCATCGGATGCAAAGCTAATAATACCGTCAAATAATGATATGGAATTTTTTACAAAGCGGCTGTCTGTTTTTATATTTATTCCCAAAGCCTCCAGCCCCATTGCGCATATAGCCGAGGTGTTTGCGTTTGTGCCGTAGTTGCTTTCCTTATAGCTGCTTTTTATATTTCCGTCCGCCTGCATAAGAGAGGAAAGATATTCTGCCGCGCTGTCGGCGGCAGTCTGTACAGCGTTATTGCTATTATAATATGGGGAAAGTCCTAAAATTACCGCGCCGGTGCTATCCGCGTCAATGATGTTGTCGTTATTGTTACTCCAACCCTTTTCGTTAATCTGTGCGGTAAGAAGTCTGTTTATAACAGAGTCTGTATCTGTTTTGTTGTCATATCCGCAGGAGTTGTACGCCAAAAGTCTGTATGCGTCGCCGTTATTTCCTGTGGATGGAACGCCCGCAAGCTTTTCCAATGCGTTTATTTTTGTTCCGTCCTCCGCAGTGATTTCAGAGGGATTATATCCGAGACTTCTCAGCGCGATAATATTCATTGCAAGCGTTGTGTCCTCGTCTGTTTCCATAATTGACTGAACCGCTTGTGAAACAAAGTCGGATTTTGTTTTATCTGATATTTCCGCACTGCCGAAAAGATTATTATATGCGCTTGCATTAACAATTTTCCAATAATCTGAACCGCTTGAAGCGTATTGCTTTGCGATATTTTCAAGCAGTTTATCCTTATCGGTCTGTTTTGCGGCCGAATATAGAGATACGGTTATAGGCTTTTCATATTCTACATTATTAAGCGCAAGAGAAAGCATTACGGTTTCTCTCATATCTTTTTCGGGCTTACTGATGAGAGTATATCCCGAAGAGTCTGCTTTGATTGTATTATTATAAGATTTATATGATACCGATATTTCGTTGTCTGCCGAAACGTTTGCATTTAAACGCGCCACAAGAGACGTAATATCCGAGCTTGTCTGAACTGAGGCGGGTATTGCGGAGCTTGCTTTGTATTTGCTTGCTTCTGCTTCAAGCTTGTTTTCGGCAATAGAAGCGTTTAACATTTCTTTTATTTTATTTTCCGCCGTATCCTTATCAACTCCGATTTCCTCCGCCGCAATATCCGTGGGGGCGTGAACTCCGCCTATATAGTTGCCGAGAGCCTTTATCCTTTCACCGCTGCTTGTTACCGCATTTCCATAGCAATTACTTAAAGACCGGAAATCGTCGTTATACGACCATATTACGCTGTCGCATCTGCCGGCAAATCCGCCGTTATAGCTCCAGCCGGTTGTCAGCGTGCCTGAACTTACGCAATTTTTCACCTTTCCGCTTATTGTTCCTGCAAACCCTCCGTAATTAGAGCCTCTTTCGCTTAAAGCCGTAATGTCGCCTGTTGAATAGCTGTTTTCAATTAAGCTATATAGTCCGGCGCTGCCAGCAAATCCGCCGATAGTGAAGGCTCCTGAAACATTGCCTGCGGCGTTTGATGAATAAATGTTTCCGCCGTAGTTTGAACCGACAAAGCCGCCGGTTGTGTTTCCGCCGGTAACGTCTCCCGTCGCGGAGGAATTGGAGATTGTACCTTTGTTAAGTCCTACGAGACCGCCTATGTGTCCTGCGTCCGATATGTCTGCGGCGCCGGTGTTTCCGATTACAGTAACGTCGGCAGTACAGTTGTCGATAACAGATAAGAATACATCGCCGGATAATTTATTTTCCTCGCTGTCGTTTATTCCGATTAAACCGCCCGCGTCTGTCTGCTTCGCATATGATGTGCCAATAGCCGTTACGCTTCCGTTCACATGACAATCCGATATAAAGCTGATACTTTTTTCGGCTTCGTCCGCCTGAGCCGCGCCGGCAAGTCCGCCGACAATACTGCCGCCCGTTATATTTATGTTGTTAAGATTAATATTTTTGAGCCTTGCCCCGCGTATCAATCCGAACATACCTATATTTTGGCTGTTTTTATCGCCTGTAATTGTCAGATTGGAGATTTCAAAGCCGTTTCCGTCAAAGTTTCCGCTAAACGGTGTTTCGCTGTTGCCGATGGGAGAAAATTCAATTCCTGATAAGTCAATATTGTCCGCAAGCTTATAATTTCCGTTCCATTTATCGGGTGCTGCTGTAAGCTCCAGAAGATCGGCCGCATTATTTATGATTGTGATGTTTTCCTCCGCAGATCCTATACTGTCCCAGTCGGGAGCAGTATATCCGTTTTCGGGCGCGCCCACATACCATAAAAGCGCGTCTCCGTCTGAAATAATTGCCGACGATGCTCCTACAGGCGAAGTGTTTCCGTTGACACAAAACATCCATCCGTCAGGCGATTTAGGGGTTATATTGTTAATTGTAATAACTTGTCCGCTTTGCTCGTTTTTTCCGAAAGCATATGTGATGTTGCCGTTAAGAGCCGCGGCATCTAAAATATCCTTAACTGTTACAGTGTTTTTTTGTATTGTTATATTAAACGGTTCCGATAATTTATAAAATCCATGGTTAGTTTTGTCATATGCCGCAATCATAACCTTTGCGGTTACGTCTTTCATATTTGTTTCGGGCACGGGAGGAACGGCATTGATAAGATAAGGATATCCGCCGTTTACATTTTCGTCATACGCCCATTTATCGGAAAGTACAGACGCAAATTCAGACGAGCGCATTTCATCTGCGCTTTTTGCCCATGCACTGCTGTTTTCAAAGTTGTCCGAATTCTGCGGTAAGGAGAAGTCCGAACAGTACCAGCAATTTTCCGG
>CATJNN010000176.1 GCA_949742185.1 uncultured Clostridia bacterium
GGCGCGCGGTTTGTTTTTGGCAACGGCGAATTAAAAGCTGAAATTCTTGACGTTGTAAATGATGGTAATCGTCTTGTGCGTTTCGAATATGACGGCGTCTTCGAGGAAGTTCTCGACCGGCTAGGCGAAATGCCGCTCCCTCACTATATAAAAAAACAGCTTGAAGACCGCGACCGTTATCAAACGGTATACGCAAAAAATGCGGGTTCGGCAGCCGCCCCTACAGCGGGACTGCATTTTACTCCCGATCTTTTGAAAAAAATACAAAACAAAGGCGTAAAAATCGGGTATGTCACGCTTCATGTGGGACTTGGAACATTCCGTCCTGTTAAAGCAGACGAAATTACGGAACATAAAATGCATTCCGAATTCTTCATTCTTCCTCAGAAAACTGCTGATTTAGTTAATGACACAAAAAAATCGGGCGGTCGTATAATTTCTGTCGGCACAACAGCCACAAGAGTTCTTGAAACAGTCGGCGCAGACGGTTTGCCTCTGACTGAAAAAACAGGCTGGACTGATATATTTATATATCCGGGCAAAGACTTTCATGTGATAGACGGTTTAATCACAAATTTTCATCTGCCCGAGTCAACGCTTATTATGCTTGTATCCGCGCTTGCTGGGCGTGAAAACGTGCTGAGCGCATACCAAACCGCAGTCGAGCAGAAATACAGATTTTTCTCTTTTGGGGACGCAATGTTTATATCAGACAACATAAACAAAACACCGTTGAAATAACTGATTTCAACGGTGTTTTGTTTATCTGCTTTTAATCAGACTGTTCGCCTAAAGAATATAAATCGTCAAAAAACGAAGGATACGATATATCAATGCACGACACATTATCAATAGTCGACTCACCCTCCGCTTTCTGCGCCAGCACGGCAAGACTCATCGCCATTCTGTGGTCGCCGTATGCCAAAAAGTGCCCGCCGTGAACCTTTTTCCCGCCGCGTATAATCATTCCGTCTTCCGTTTCCGTAATATCCGCGCCGCATTTTTTTAACTCGTCAACAACCGCGCGAATTCGGTTAGTTTCCTTAACCTTAAGCTCCTGCGCGTCCCGTATAACCGTTTCACCGTCGGCAAACACCGCCGCTACCGCAATTATCGGTATCTCGTCAATCAACCTCGGTATAATCTCTCCCGATATTTGCGTTCCGTGCAGCTCAGACGTTTTCACTGTAATATCCGCGATTTGCTCTCCTCCCGCTTCGCGAACATTATCTACTGTTAAATCCGCTCCCATATCGCGCAGCACGTCAATAATACCGGTGCGCGTTTCATTAACTCCAACATTCTTTATCGTTACGCATGAATCCGGCATAATTGCCGCAAGCGTCATAAAAAATGCAGCCGATGAAATATCGGCGGGAACTTTAAAGCTCTGCGGCTTTAATCTCTCAGTTTGCCCTATCGTTACTCTCAAGCCCTCGCTGTGAATATTCGCTCCCATAGCTCCGAGCATACGCTCCGTGTGATCGCGGGACTTTTCGCTCTCAATAACCACGGTTTCTCCGTCGGCATACATACCCGCCAGCAATATCGCCGTTTTAACCTGCGCCGAAGCTACGGGCGTCTCATATGTAATGCCATGCAATGCGGAAGGCTTAATTAAAATAGGACAATATTCTCCATTTATATCAGCTCCCATCTCAGAAAGCGGAACTGTAACCCGCTTCATCGGACGCTTGCATATGGACGCGTCGCCCGTTATTTCTGCTTCAAAGCTCTGACCTGCCAAAATACCGCACAAAAGACGCGTTGTTGTACCTGAATTACCTGTATATAAGATTTTCTCGGGCTTACTTAATCCATGCAAACCTTTTCCGTGAACAACAACCTTTTCATTATTAACTTCAATATCTATTCCCATATCTCTAAAACACGCTATTGTTGACAAACAATCCTCGCCCATTAAAAATCCGTATATCTCGCTTGTTCCGTCGGCAAGTGCGCCAAGCATTACCGCGCGGTGCGATATAGACTTATCTCCGGGAACTGTTATCACACCGTTTGCGGAAGAAATCTTTTTTATTTTCATAAGAGCCTCCTAAATTGTTCATAAATTTATAATATCACAAATATTATAATATGACAAGATAAAAAAGGAGCATTAAAATGAAACAAAGCTTTGTAAAAGGCGCTATGATACTGATGATTGCCAATGCAGTTTCAAAAATACTCGGCGCTGTTTTTAAAATTCCGCTTACATATATACTACAGGAAGAGGGCATGGCAATCTTCAACACGGCGTTCTCTGTATATGTTACAGTATTATCTTTTATTATATCTGGAATGCCTCTTGCTATATCTAAGCTTATCGCTGAGGAATTAGCTCTCGGCCGAGCTTCGTCTGTGCGACGTATTTTGCGCGTCTGCCTTATTCTGCTTGGAGTATTCGGCATTATAGGCACGTTAACGCTGTATTTTGGAGCCACCGCATTCGCTCATGTTATGAACGATAATAAAGCTGTTTTTGCCATACGTCTTATATCTCCGTCAATATTTTTTGTAGCTATAGGCACAGTCTACAAAAGCTATTATCAGGGCGCGCAGAATATGATTCCAACCGCCGTATCTCAGGTTGTGGAAGCTTTTATAAAGCTTGCCGTGGGCTTCTCTCTTTCATATGCTCTCGCTAAGTATGCCGTTGAAATCACTGCCACCGGCGGTATAATGGGTGTTACAATCGGCGAAATAATTGCTACGGCAATTTTAATGATGATGTACGCGCCGCCAAAATCACAAAAACACGAAAAAACAATATCCAACAGACAGATACTCGCCTCCATATTCGCCGTCGCAGTTCCTATGCTGTTCGCGTCGGCTGTATCAAGCGTAGTCTCTTTTATAGACGTCGCCCTTGTGCGGAATCAGCTTCAAAAAGTTGTCTTTACCGAACAATCGCTTATCCCGTTCATGACTCAATACGGAAGCCATACGCATGTCTTTGACGCGCTTTCTAAAACGCTGACCATCACCGCAGACGGAGCGCGCTGGCTGTACGGCGCATATTCGGGCTATGCGCTTACAATCTTCCATTTGCCATCCGGCATTATGGGCGCGTTCTGCGTCAGCATTCTTCCCGTTATTGCAGGAGCGTTCGCCGTTGGCAATAAGACGCGCGCCGCGCGCACTCTCTCTGTTGCGCTGAGACTGACTGTGTTATTAACTCTTCCCTGCGCTGTGATTATGTATATGTTTTCTGACGAGATACTGTATTTACTTTTTCACAATACGGCGTCGTCGCTGCTTTTGAAAACTGTAGCGCCATGCGTTGTTATGCTGTGCATATCTCAGCTATGCGTCGCTTCTTTGCAAGCCTCCGGAAAAATAATGCTTCCTTTCTTCTATACTCTGGCAAGCACAGCGGTTAAGCTAATGGGTAATATATTTCTTATTCCTATTGCTCAACTTAATATACAGGGAGCTGTTATCAGCGCAAATATATGCTATCTGATTGAAATGCTGTGCGGTTTGTATTTTGTACATAAACGCTTTGAACTGAATCTCGGTTTTTTAAATTTAATTCTAAAACCCGCATTCGCCGCCACATGTATGACCGCAATTCTGCTTTTATGCCGTAATCCGCTTTACATTATGTTCAATTCCAATATAGCCGCTTTTATTACAATGGCTGTAGGCGGAATAGGATATATTCTTATACTGCTGCTCCTGCGCGCAGTCTCATATGAGGAAATACGCAATTTAAGAAAAAGGTTGTAATCTTCTATCGCTTTATGGTATACTGAATTTATAAACACAAACTATTTACAACGGAGGATAACAATGGAAAAAAAGAACTATACTATGGACGATTTGCTTGAAATCCTGCGCGTTCTCCGCGGCGAAAACGGCTGCCCGTGGGATCGTGTTCAAACCCATGAAACTATAAAAAAGAGTATGATTGAAGAGGTGTACGAAGCCATTGACGCGCTTGACGCGCACGACGACGCGGCATTTGCCAACGAGCTTGGAGACGTTCTTCTGCAGGTCGCTTTCCACGCTGAATTAGCGCGCGAACGACACGCCTTTGACTTCTCCGACGTTCTTAGGGAAATCTGTACAAAACTCATTACCCGCCATACCCATGTATTTGGTAAAGACAGAACTTCAGACGCTGAAGAAGCCTTAGGCGTATGGGAAAAAAACAAGAAAAAGGAAAAAGGACAAAAAACGGCTTCAGAGGTTATAAAAGACGTGCCGCACAGTCTGCCCGCACTTATGCGCGCCGAAAAGGTTCAGAAAAAAGCCTCCTCTGTAGGCTTTAATTGGGACGAGCCTATGGGCGCGCTTGAGAAAGTCCGCGAAGAGACTGAAGAGGTTGCAGACGCAATCCGCCAAGGCGATAAATCTCACATTGAAGAGGAATTCGGCGATTTACTGTTTTCTGTTGCCGGCGCAGCCTATTTATCCGGAGTAAGCGCAGAAATCGCGCTGGCAAACGCAATTAATAAATTTACCGCCCGCTTCACCCTCATGGATGAAAACATCAGAAAACTCGGAATGAATTTATCCGATATGACTTTGACGGAGCTGGATAAAGAATGGGAAAAAGCGAAAAAAAATCTCTAATCTCTTCCCATTTTATGTATCCAAATATGCTTAAACGCCGTATTTTCCAAAAAAAACATGTCAAAATTTAAAGAAATACTTGACATAGGCAAATCTTTGTAATACAATAGCAGACAGATGGGGCAGAAACCGTATTAATAAGCGGTATAATGCCATTTGCGGCATTTGATACCCCGCGTCAGATTTAAATTTTTAGGAGGATTTTAACATGAACAAAACAGAATTGGTTGCTGCAATCGCAGACAAGGCAGAGCTTTCAAAGAAGGACGCTGAAAAAGCGCTTAACGCTTTCGTTTCTTCAGTTACAGACGCTCTTGCAAAGCAGGATAAGGTTCAGCTTGTAGGCTTCGGCACATTCGAGGTAAGAACAAGAAACGCAAGAACAGGTAAGAATCCAAGAACAGGCGAAGAAATCAAGATTCCGGCTTCTAAGGTTCCGGCATTCAAGGCTGGTAAGGCATTAA
>CATJNN010000177.1 GCA_949742185.1 uncultured Clostridia bacterium
GTTTGCTCCGCAAACGCAGGTTAATGAAAATAATTCGGCGCATCGAACCCTGAATTATTTTTGCTGTTTATCCCGCAAACACAGATTAATCAAAACAATTCGGTACATTAAACTCTGAATTATTTTTTTGTTTTATTAATATAGTTAATCAACATAACGGGACTGACGATTATCCGTCAGTCCCGTTTAAAATACAATTTAATACCAACCGCTTTATATCTTCCACCCATCTATCGCACTGTTTTGTATAGCGGTAAACAGTCTGGTTTTAAGCCTTCGGTCGGTGCGCTGTTCAAGCTCTGAAATAAGAGTTTTAATGTCCTCGCGCTTTGTAATTCCGTCGGCAGGACAGCCGCTTTCTGTCACAGGCAGATTATTTCGCCGCGCCGCGCCGCGTATGTCCCGCTCGGACACGTAAACCATTGGACGTATCTGATACACGTCCTTTCGGCTTAAATATGTGACCGGAGAAAAACAACTTACACGCCCCTCATATAAAAGACTCAAGAAAAAAGTTTCAATAACGTCGTCATTATGATGCCCGAGCGCGATTGTACGGCAGCCATGCTCAAGAGCAAGGTCGTTCAGCGCGCCGCGCCGCATTTTTGCGCATAGTGAGCAAGGATTTTTTTCCTTGCGCAAATCAAAGATAATTTCTCGTATATTCGTGCGCTTTATATGATACTCTACGCCTAGCGAACCGCACAGCGACTGTATGCCAGAATAGTCTGTATCTCCCGCCATATCAAGCGTTAAAGCGCACACTTCAAATTTTTTCGGATAATATTCACTGAGCTTTGCAAGCGCGCATAAAAGAGCAAGACTGTCCTTTCCGCCGGATACGCCCACGGCAACCCGGTCTCCGTCCCGTATCATATCATAATCCTCAACTGCCCGCCGGATAAGACTCACTATTTTCTTCATATCTTCCTCATTTCATTTTTATCATGTGCCAATTTTTCGCCAGATAATCAACGCCGGAAATCACCGTAAGCACAGTTGAAATCCAAATCATAATATTTGTAATAAGCGCCGCGGCGTTTTGGGGAAAAAAATCATACATTAAAGTCATCGCCGCAATTATAGCAACCATCTGCGACACTGTTTTCGCCTTACCCCAAACGCTGGCGGCTATAACCTTGCCCTCCGATACGGCCACAAGTCTAAGCCCCGTCACTATAAACTCCCTTGCCAGTACAATCATCAGCGCCCAGGGCGATATACGTCCGTACATAAGCAAAATTACAAACGCAGCCGTCACCAGAAGCTTATCGGCAATAGGGTCTACAAATTTACCAAAAGTGGTAATCTGATTATAATGACGCGCAATATATCCGTCGAGCGCATCGCTCGCAGACGCAATAATAAACACAGCCAAAGCCGCAAGACGACAGGCGGAGCTATCCGCCATGAAAAGCGCCATAAAAACAGGCACCAACACAATTCTAAAAAGCGTAATTTTATTTGCCGTATTCACGTTATGCCTCCTCAATCTAATATTTCACCCGTAAGGTCATATTCATCCGCGTCTAAAATTTTCACACGCACAATCTCTCCGCTTTTAACCTCGCCGTGCGCCGCAAAATATATACGGCTGTCCACCCCTATGCTGTCTCCGCGGCTTCTGCCATAGTACATGAAATTATCTTCATCGTATCCCTCGGTCAGCGCCTCAAGCTCCGAACCGATTTTCTCCCTGTTCTTTTCAAGCGATATTTTCTGCTGAATTCTCATGAGTTTATCTAAGCGTTTTTGCTTTGTTTCTTCGTCCAACTGACCGTCAAAGTCAGCCGCCGGAGTATCTTCTTCCTGCGAATATGCAAACACCCCCATGCGATCAAAACGTATTTCTTTTATAAAATCACAAAGCTCCTGAAAATCCTCCTCCGTCTCCCCAGGAAAGCCCACTATAATTGATGTGCGCAAAGTGCATCCGGGCATGGCTTTACGGATTTTTAATATACGCTCGCGTATCTGCTCTTTTGTTGTGCGGCGCGCCATCCGGCGCAGCACATCGTTATTTGCGTGCTGTATTGGCATATCTATGTACGCGCATATTTTGCCGTAAGCAGCCATTGTTTCAATAAGCGCGTCCGTAACCGCTTCAGTGTAAAAATAATGCACGCGTATCCATTCTATACCATCAATTTTCACAAGCTCCCGAAGCAGCCTGTCAAGCGAATATTCGCCGTATAAATCCATTCCGTAGCGCGTTGTGTCCTGCGCTATTAAAATAATCTCCTTAACGCCGCTTTCCGCAAGCGCGCGAGCCTCATCTGTTATACTCTCTATCGGACGGCTGCGGAAACGTCCGCGAATAAGAGGAATTGCGCAATAGGTGCACCGATTGTCGCAGCCGTCGCCTATTTTTAGATACGCCGTGTATGCGGGAGTTGACAAAATTCGTCCCGCGCCGGTTTCAGGCGTGCGGTTAATATGCCCGAACACCGCAGGTCTTTCGCCTGCAAGCGCACTGTTTATAATCTCGGCTATTCCGTCGTAATCACCAACTCCAACCACAGCGTCCACCTCCGGAAACTCGTCGAGCACCTGCGTATTATATCTCTCCGCCAGACAACCCGTTGCGATAAGCAGACGACATCTGCCCTTTTTATATTCCGCCATCTCCAGAAGCGTATCTATAGACTCCTGCTTCGCCTGTTCTATAAAGCCGCATGTATTCACAATAATAATATCGGCGTTCGCGGGATCGGCAACAATTTTATGTCCTTTGCCTGCAAGCAGCGCGAGCATTTCCTCCGCATCCGTCTGATTTTTCGCGCACCCGAGCGATACCATTCCTATATTATAGCCCATTTAAATCTCTCCCTCGTCTTTTGCAATGTCGACACAGCGTTTTATATCTTCAAACCTATATCCTCTATAAGCAAAATACCGAATAACTCTGTCTATATTTTTCTGTTCAAAATTCCCACGAAGTCGTTTTTCCACAAGCGGCAAAAGCGCGTCCGTTTCATCCTCCTCCTCAAACTGTGCCATAGCCTCCGAAATATACTCTTCAGATATCCCCTTGAATTTTAACTCCTGCCGAATCCTATATGAACCGTATTTTTTCAGTTTTTTTAAATCCCGCGCCAATCGCCTTGCATAATCCGCGTCGTTAACAAAATTATATCTCTGCACAAATTCCAGCGCGCTTTCAATATCCTCTGCACGCGCTCCCGCACGGCGAAGCTTATCTGAAAGCTCTTTTTCGGAATGAGCGCGGTACTCAAGATATTTAAGCGCTTTTTCTCTTGTTTCCTCCGTTGTCAGCGTCTTTTTTTCTTTCATGCATTCTCCTATATTTTAAAGTCGTCAAAAATCCTGCCGAAATCAATCCCGCCTATTATTCTGCCGCTATATCTGTTATATAGATTTGTATGTCCTGTCTGAAGCTGTTCAGACTGTATTCCGTTAATCAACGCGAGATACGCCTCGACATATGCAGATATATGGTCGCAGCCTCTTATAAGCTGACCGTCAATCGGATTAAACTCTCCTCTGTTATATTTTTTTGTTATATCGTCTGTAGTTACAATTTCAATTTTGCCTCCGCGGTTTATTTTTGAGCTGAATTCATCGTTGGTAAAATATGCAATCTCATCGTGCCACGCCTCAGGTAGAAGCGGATATATAGTCGAATTCATCTGCTCGCGTTCAATATCCTTAATTATATCATCCAATCCCTCCACAGATGCTTTAACAGGCGACACAATGTCGCGCGTTAATACCTCGGGCAAGTCGTGGAAAAGTCCGCCGAAAAAATTGTTTACAGAACGGCTTGCGCAAGCCCCTATCTCAAGCGAGCAAAAATACGACAGCGCCGCAACAATCAGCATATGTCCCATAACATATGTCTGCGGCATTCTTGATGCGCGGGACCATCTTTGCTGATACCTAAGTCTGCTTATAAGCAGCATGAAATTCTGCAAATACGGCGCGGACATAAAATATCTGAACCCCGCAAACGTATCGCACGACGCAAGCCCTGCGCTAACCTCCGATTTCACCTGCTCGATTCCATAGGTTGCGGAATTTAAAGGATAAATCACTTTAAACTCCCATTCAGTTGCAAAATAATGCGCGGCTCGGAGAATTCTCTTTTCTTTATGCGCATAGTCGTCGTTTGTAAAATACTCAACCATTCGGTCATAAAACCCTCCGCCTATGCTCTCTACCTCAGTACGAAGCTGTTTTAATATCCATTCGTTTATAGACCGCCCTTTTCCCGCCACCAGTTTATGATAAATCGGCGGTTTTATGTCCGTTAAAATAACACGGTGCAAAAATTCAAAAATCCCGCCTTCAACCAAAAGGCGCGCGTTATATTCTCCGTCGCATTTAGCGAGCACATATGCGAAAAACATCTTATGCGCCTGCTTGTCAAGCTCGGAAAAACCCGTCCACGGACGAATATGGTCGTTCCATCGCTGAATTGACGCCGCCTCATACATAAGCAGTATAAGCGATTTCTTTATCATGCTTTTCCTCCTTCACAGACCGTGCTTTTTATAATATTTTCTATTATAGCATACTTTACCGCTAAATTCCACTAAATTTTGTATAAAATATTGGCAGAATAAAAATAAAACCGGAGCCTCCAACCCCGATTAATTTTTACTGTTTGCTCCGCAAACGCAATTAATGAAAATTCTTCGGCGCATCGAGCGCCTCTTAATTTTTGCTGTTTGCTCCGCAAACGCAATTAACAAACAGCAGACTTGTTTTTGTATTCGACATTCATATTTACATATCTTTAAAAATAAGTTCTTTTTCTTCGTCTGTCAGCTCACGAACCTCACCCTCCGGCAGATTTTGCGGTAAATATAGCGCGCCTATTGCTGTTCGGCGAAGTTTGATAACCATTTTACCAACCTTTTCACACATCCGTTTAACCTGATGAAATTTACCCTCGCGAATACGCACTGTCACCGTAAGCGAGTCATCGCCTATAATAAGCTCTGCGGGACTGGCTATAAAATCTCCCAAGTCCATGCCTGCGGCAAACGCGACGACATCCTCCGGCACAGCCGGTCTGTCCAGTTCTGCTATATACGTTTTATACACATGCTTTTTAGGAGATGTAATCTCATGGGCAAATTTACCGTCGTTAGTTAGAATTAAAAGTCCTTCGGTATCAATATCCAGTCTGCCGACAGGGAAAACGTTAAAATGCGCATATTCATCGCCTACAAGCTCAACGACTGTGGAATAATTCTTGTCGTATGTCGCCGAAACATACCCCGCCGGTTTGTTAAGCATTAAGTATATAAACTCACGGTAAACAAGCGGCGCGCCGTCTAAACGCACCTCGTCGCTTTCGTTTATTTTCATATCGCTTTTTTTTGCGGCAGCTCCGTTTACCAAAACGCGCCCCGCACGAACAAGCTTTTTAACCTCGCTGCGGCTCGCCGCTCCGCAGCCCGCAACATATTTATCCAGCCGCATAAATCCTCCAAATATAAATACAATATACAAAA